>DATDUI010000001.1:0-34159 GCA_035290465.1 Candidatus Nanoarchaeia archaeon
ATGAAAGTTTTTTAAAATGAAAATCGATTTGAAATGGTTGCAAAAAACAGTTCATTGGATTTTTGCAGTGGTTATTGTACTTCATATTCTTACAGGATATGGAATAACCAAATCTCAACTTATTGAAAAATTAACTTTTGGAATTTTAACTAAAGCTCTTTCATTTAAATTACATATTGCTCTTTCAATTCCTGTGATTATTCTTTTAATATTGCATATTTATATTGCATTAATGAGCCATAAGAAGAAATAAGATTCAAAGGATTATTTTAAATCTTCATATGCAGAATATACAGCTTTTACGATTTCTCCAACTCCGGTTATTGCTTGTTTAAATTTTGTATCTGTACAATCACCTGCAGAATAAACATATTTAATATTAGTTCGTGATTCTTTATCAATTTTTATTTCTTTTTTATTATTTAATTTTACACCGATAAGTTTTGCAAGTTTGCTATTTGAAACCATACCAATATCGATAAAAATTCCGTTTAAATTCAAAACATATTTACTATTAATTTTTTTTGTTAATAAAATACTATTAACAAATTGTTCGCCAATGATTTCTTTAATTTCAACTCCTTCATAAATTTTAATTTTTTTATTTTTCTTTATTTTTTCCAGATTAGAACTTTCGGGATGAAATTTTTTTCGGGCAATGATGTAAACTTGTTTTGCATAATTCTTTAATAATAAAGCTTCTTTTGCAGCTGAGTCTCCGCTTCCAATAACTGCTACAATTTTATGTTTATACAAAAGTCCGTCACAAAGTGCACAGTAATGAACTCCTTTATTTAAAAAAACTTTTTCGCCGGGAACATTTAATTTCTTCCAGTTACTGCCTGTTGCTAAAATTAAACTTTTTACATTATAACATTTATTTTTAACGCATAATTTGAATCCATTATCATTTCTTATTATTTTATCTACTCTTTTTTCAATAAATTCATTATTATATTCTTTTGCATGTTCTAAAAACTTTTTAGTTAATTTTTTTCCGCTAATTTTTTTAAACCCGGGATAATTTTCTACAATATCTGTTTTTGCCAAGGTTCCAAATAATTCTTCTGCAAAAACAATACATTTTAAACCTAATCTTCCGGAATAAATTGCACCGGCAAGACCTACAATTCCTCCTCCGATTATTCCTACATCATAATTTTTTGACATGAGATTATTAAAATAAAAAATAAGGTATATTAATCATAATCTAATTAACACTTACAAGTTCCACAATTCTTGCATTTACCACAATTTGAACAAGTATCGTTTTTACAACTTGTACATTTCTTTTTTTTCATATTTTTACCTCCTTTTTCTTTTTTTGGAGTAAAAATGCTAGAAAATATTTTCAGATATTTTCTATGTATTTCAAAAACTTCATACTTACAAAAGTTGAAGTTGCCAAAAATCACTCCTGATTTTTTAGCAACTTTAATTGATCTCTGTGCGTAGGCACAGCGGGTTTTTGAATTATTTTTACCTCCTTTTATTTTAATTGCCTATTTAATTTATCTTTATCAAATCCAATAATTATCTTCCCATCAATATCAATTACTGGAACACTCATTTGGTTAGATTTTTTTATCATCTCGTCGGCATTTTTTTTACTGGAAACATCTTTGATAGTAAATTTAATTTTTTTTTCTTTTAAAAATTCTTTAACATTCTTACAGGAAGGACATGTTGGGGTAGAATATATAATAATTTTCATATAGTTTATTTAATTTAAATAAGACTATAAATGATAATGCGAATAGATTAGGAAAATAGAATATTTAAAAATGATAAAGACTTCATCTTCTTATGAAAAAAGAGCAAAAAGATGTGTATAGCATATTTAAAAAAATTCCATTAGTTAAATTATTAAGTTTAATTGTATTTTTTGTTGTTCTTAACATACTAAATGTGATTAAATGGGAAAATCCATTTTATATTCAAATTTTAACTTTTCTAAATAATAATATTATTATAATTATTACTTTTTCATTGTTGTTCTATTTAGGGGATTTATTTTCATTTTTTAAATTTCCAGTTAATACTCCTTCGCCATTATTTTATGCATTTGGAAGCATTGCATTAACAAAATTTATATTTAGCATCTTCTATCTAATTTCAGGACCAGCAGAAATAATTCAAATTTTAAAATTCTTTGAATATTTAATTTCAGCAATAATCTTTTTTGTAATTTTAATTTTTGAATATATTGAAATATTCAGAAGAAGCAATCTTCGTTAAAAAAAGTTATTTTATTCCCTCAAGAAATTGTTTTTTTCTTAGGTCATAAGTTTGTATCATATAAATATCAAATTTCTGCTGTACCAATTTAAATTCTTCAGGAAAAGAATTTCTTGAAAATCTTTTTTTATCGATCATAATTTCATCAACAGATAAATTATTTCCTTTATCAATATATGTTATTCTTTTACCACTTTCTCCTCTTATAACAGAAAAATAATTTGTAATTTCTTCAATCTCATGAAGTTCATTCCTTGTACTTTCTCTTGAACATTTAATTTGTTCATTTCCTAAAGAACCTTGAAAATTATCTTTAAAATTAGATTTATAATCAGGAGTTTCACTGCAACCAGCAAAAGTTAATGCTCCGGCTAATAAAAGGTTTGTTAAATTTTTTTTGATTCCCATTTCAAAATAGGATAATTAACCTTTATAAATATTATTATAAAAAAATAAAAATAAATAAAAAATTAGTCTTATAATTTTGAATTGTATCCCAAAACCACAGTTTCGAAATCTCGTCTTACATATTGCAAGTTTTCTGTCTCACGGTTTTGAAAAATAGTATAATCATCTTGATCTAAAAGAGGGACCATACTAATTCCTTTAAGACTTTCTGAACCTAAAAAAGTAACTGAAACTTTTTCTTGAACAGCTCGTTTCATCAAATCTTTGAAGGTTTTACAATCTTCTGCAATGTTTAATAAATTTTTTGTCATAGATTATTGATGATTTAATAGTTTATAAATGTTTTGTTTTTGTTACCCCTTGAAAGTGAATATAAACCAGACTTGGTTTTGCATGATCAATTTAATATCTTTTTTGCAAGAGTATTTTACTTTATAACAAAGATTAAAAAGAAAATCAGTCTTTTTTAGCCATGGAAGAGGAAGAAGGAAAACAGAGGTCAAAGAACGAAGAACTTATTATTGAAGCAAAGAGTTTTTTTGATTTTCATAAGAAAGATTTAGGGGATTCACTTCGTCAAGGTAATAATGTTATTTATTTAGATTTTCTGGAATTAACAGAATTTTCAAATAATCTTTCAGATGAAATTTTGGCAAATCCTGAAGAAACTTTGAGGATTGTTGAACTTGCAATTGAAGAATCAGGTCTTGTTAAGGATGTAAGGGTTAGGCTATTTAATTTATCAAAAATACAAGAAATTAAGGTTCGTAATATTCGTTCTAAAAATCTAAACGAGATGGTTGTAATTGAGGGAATAATCAGGCAAGCTTCTGATGTCAGGCCACAGGTTGTAAATGCTAAGTTTGAATGTCCTAGTTGCGGGACTGTTATTGGGGTTTTACAAATGGAAAAAAAATTTAGAGAACCTTCAAAATGTTCTTGTGGCAGAAGGGGGGGTTTTAAGTTAATCAGTAAGGAAATGGTTGATACCCAAAGGTTGGTTATTGAAGAATCGCCTGAATCTTTAACTGGGGGTGAACAGCCAAAAAGGATTAATGTTTTTGTTAAAGAAGATTTGGTTGAACCGCGAATGGAAGAAAAAACTACTCCTGGAAGCAGAGTTAAAGTTATAGGAATTTTAAAAGAAGTTCCGGTTCCGTTAAAAACAGGGGGGCTTTCTACCCGATTCGAACTTGCAATTGAAGTAAACAATATTATTCCGTTGGAAGAAACTTTCGAAGAGTTAGATATTAACGACGAAGATGAAAGACAAATTTTAGAACTTTCTGAAGACCCGAATATTTATGAAAATTTGGCTAAAAGTATTAGCCCTAGTGTTTGGGGACATGAACAAATTAAGAAAGCTATGGTTTTACAATTATTTGGAGGTGTTCGAAAAAAACATAAAGACGGACAAAAAAGCAGAGGGGATTTACATATTCTTTTAATCGGAGACCCCGGTGTTGCTAAATCAGTTATGTTGACTTTTATGGCAGAAATTTCTCCAAAAGGACGTTATGTTGTGGGTAAATCAGCGTCTGGAGCAGGTCTTACCGCCACAGTTGTCAGAGATGATTATTTACGAGGATGGTCACTAGAAGCAGGTGCAATGGTTCTTGCAAATAAGGGATTAGTTTGCATAGATGAATTAGAAAAAATGGATCCACAAGATAGAAGTGCGATGCACGAAGCAATGGAACAGCAATGCATGTTGCCGGATTTTAAATTAATGCTTTCTGATGGAAAAGAAATAGAGATTGGAAAATTTGTGGATAATTTAATGGATAAAAATAAAAAAGAGGTTAACAAGGGAAAAAATTGTGAGATTTTGACAATAAATAATGTTGAATTACTGACAACAGATTTTAGTTCTCAGTTTTACAAAAAAGCTTCAAGAGTAAGCAGGCATATTGCACCAAAAAAGTTTATTAAAATAGAACTTACAAATGGAAATGAGATAACAGTTACCCCTGAACATCCATGCTGGGTTGTTAAAGAGGGAATTATTTCTACAATTCCTGCTGAACAATTAAATGATAAAATGTTTTTTCCAATTCCATCGAATATAAAAATTAAATCTCAAAAGTACATTAAAAAAAATGATTATCTTTGCAAAATCTTGGGATATCATTTAAGTGATGGATGCTATGAATTAAATAGGGGTAAAAAAACAGGGATTCAATTTTGGAATAATGATGAAACTTTGATTAAGGATTATTTTAATTCAATAGAAAAATATTTTTCTAAAAAACCAATTATCACTAAAAGAAAACATCAATTTGCTGTGAGAGTGATTTCAAAGAAAATTGTGGATTTTTTTATGAAACTTGATGAAGACTTATTAAAAAAAGGCATGTTTAAAAAAATTCCTGAAAAAATTATGCAATTTCCGAATAAGAATATTAAATTTTTATTACAAGCACTTTATGACGGTGATGGCTCAGTTATTTATCAGGCAAGAAATGGTTGCAGAATTTCTTTTGTTTCACAAAATAAAGAGTTAGTAAAGCAAATTTCAAGTTTACTATTAAGATTTAACATTCAATCATCAATTTTTTGGGACAACCATTCAAAAGTTTATAGATTAGATATTTCAGGACAAGAAAATATTTTAAATTTTTTTGTGAATATTAATTTTCTTTCAAAAAAGAAAAGTGAAAGATTGAAAGAATATTCTGAGAAGATTAAAACTTATAGGACAATTAAAGATATTGTTCCAAATTGCACGGATAAGATTAATAATATTTTCAAGGAATTGAGGATTTCACAACAAAAAGAGATTGGTCATTCAATTGATTTAGGGGTTGAAAAACAAAGGATTTTTTTGCAAAAATTAGTTTTAATTGCCCAAAAAAAACTGGATGATATTTTGAAAAAAACTCCTAATTCAATTTTAAAATATCAAAAGATTATTGATGATTTAGAAGATATAAAAAAATTGGCTTTTGGTTATGCAAGGTGGATGAAAATTAAAAAAGTTTCAAGGATAAAAAATAATGGAATTAAATGGGTATATGATGTAACGATTGAGCCACATCATACTTTCATTTCAAATAATATGATTTTGCATAATACCGTTACAATTTCAAAAGCAAATGTTCAGGCAAGTTTACGTTCTGAAACTTCAGTTTTGGCAGCTGCAAACCCAAAATTTGGACGGTTTGACCCTTATCAATCCATTGCTCAACAAATTGATTTACCTCCTACACTATTAAACCGTTTTGATGTAATTTTTACTTTAAGAGATATTCCAAATGCAGAAAATGATTTGAGAGTTGCAACACATGTTTTAAACCAACATAAAAAAGCCGGCGAAGAGGCACTTATTTCAAGAGATTTATTTAGAAAATATGTTGCTTATGCAAAACAAAGATTTAATCCGGAGTTAAGTGATGAAGCTGTTGCAGAAATTAAAAAATTTTACGTTGAATTAAGAAATAAACCTGTCGCGTCTGAAACTGCTGTTAAGCCAATTCCAATTTCAGCAAGACAGTTGCAGGCTTTAGTTAGAATGGCCGAGGCTTCAGCAAGATTAAGACTTAGTAAAACAGTGGAATTAAGTGATGCTCAAATTGCTATTGATTTAATGAAATATTATTTAATTCAGGTAGGTTATGATTATGAATCAAAGACTATTGATATTGATAGGATTAATAATCGAACTTCTTCTTCTCAAAGAAATAAAATTTATATTGTCAGAGATACAATTACTGCTCTTGAGAGTAAACTTGGAAAATTAATTCCGATAGAAGAAATTGAAAAGGAACTTGAGGGTAAAATGAACAAGGATGAAATTGAAGAAGCGATTAATAAGTTAGTAATTAATACTGAAATCTTCAAACCCCGTAGAGGATATGTTCAAAAGATGTAATTTCAATAGATATTTAAATTAAATTAATCTTTAGATAATAATGGTAAAAGGCGAAAAAAAAGAGAGTACAGAACAAAAATCAGATTTTACAAATGCTGCAGTAGGTCAAGCACTAAATCAATTACGTCAAGAACATGGACTTGAAGTTGGTGCAGATTATTTATTTAAATATCTTAATATCGATCAGATTAATGATAGGATTCAGGAACTTAGAAAAAGTCAGGAATATATAGATTTAGCACCTAAACAAAAAAATAAATTCTTATATGATTCAATAGTTAAGTATATTGTTGAGCACCAGCCATTTAATGAAAAAGGTAAAAGACTTCTTGAAGGAAGCCTTGAATCATTAGTGCAAGAAAAACCTTCTTTTTGGAAAAATATTTTTAGATATAATGAATCAGAAGAGCAGAGAAGAGCCAGAGGAAAAGAAGCATGGAGAAATCATTATGGTACAGTTGAAACTGCTGAAGAGATTTCCTATTTAATTAATAAAAATAGAGAATTATATTCTGAAGCCCCTCAATTAGCAAAAGCTACAGAAGGTTTTCAACATAGTATAGCAATGAGTAAATTAGCAGATATTATGTATAGTTCAGCTCAATTACCAAAAGAGCTTTATAAGAGTATTAAACAAAGCACACAAAAATCCGCTCAACAGATAGTAAATGTTGCAAAAGATTCTCTTGAAAATTATGTTTCTCCAAAAACAGCTTATGCAACAGCATTTATTGGAATTTTAATGATTTTTTTTAGCGGAACTAATATTACAGGGTTCGCTATCGGGAGCAGTACAACCCAAACATCAATATTTACTTTTATCGGAATAGCGTTAATATTTGTATCTTGTTTATTACTTTTGTTTAAATGCAAAACTAAATAATCTTTAATGATTCATTCCAGGATTTAACTCTATTAATCTCTTGAGGCAATTCATTTTTTATATTGCAAAGAATTATAAATAGAAAATTATCATAAAAAATATGAATGAAAACTTATTTTTGGTTGGGACACAACATCATGATTTAGATGGAAAAGAAAGATTAGATGCCATTTTGACAAAACTTTCTCCGTCAATTATTGCTCTTGAATTCCATAAAGATAGGGAAAATCAAAAAACATTAAGAAAACTTTCTAAAGAAGAACAACAAGAAATTATTTTTGATATAATTAATGGTCAAGGTTTTAATCTTAGTTTAAAACAAAAAGAAACATTATTTGAAGCAGTTTATCAGACTAATATTAGAATGGGTTATGAATTAACAGTTTCACAAGATTACATAAAAAGAAATCCAAATTCAAGATTAGAATATATTGATATATCTCTTTTAAAAAATGGCGAGGAAGAATTTGTTAAAGGTTATATAGAATTAGCCACAAAAGATTTAAAAGATATCGCAAAAAATCCAATTATTTTAAATGGCACGAAAAAGATTTTAGACAAAAGAGTTGATGCTTATTTAAATTTTCAAAGAATAAACATACAAAGAACATACGAAAATAGAAAAAGATTAGCAGGAACAGAGATTATGAGAGACCCAGAGATATTAAAAAGAATAAAGAAAGATATTTCACCTCAGGCATTCCAAGTTTTAAAACAGGTTTATAATCTAAAAAGAGATGAAGTAATGGGAAGAAATATTCGGCAATTATACACAAATAGAGATAAATTAGTAGCAATAGTTGGTCAAGGTCATTTAGAGGCGTTGAATTCAAGACTTGAAGATTTAAATCCAAGGGTTATGACACTCTTAGAATATGATTCTATTTAATTTAGTTCATATATTTTTATAAATATTAATGAGTTATTGATTTAATGTTAAGCTATGGAGAGAGAACAAAAGATTACGGAAAAATTTTAGAAAAAAAAGTTGTTTCTTTTGATGAATTCTGGACCATTCCAAATGTTAATTATGAAGGACAAATTTCTAGTTGGGATTTATTAAAAAAATTAATGCCGAGTGTAAATTTTGATGAAACAGTAAATCAAACAAAAAGAGCAAAAGAAGAAAATTATTTTTATACTGAATCAATTAAATTTTATTATTCATTATTTAAGGCATTATACGATTCAGAAGAAGAGAACGTTGAAGAGATAAGAAATTTTTTAAATAAAAGTATGAATGGAACCTGGCTTAATACTACAACTATGATTAATTATAAAAAAACCGGAAAGGATCAAATAATTCATAATTATAGTTTGCCAAATCAGGAAAAGATTAATCAAAAATTTGTTGGTGTGGATGAAATTGTAAAAAATTCTAAGAATAAAGATTTTTATAAAAATTTACTTGGTTCTAAAAATGTTAATGAGATTCATGATGTTTTTAATTGGATTACAGGAAAACAATTACGTTTATGGAGATTTAATTATGAAATGGTAAAAGATAAAATTAGTATCGCTCGGATGGATTCTAATTTAAAGTATTCAAATTTATGTTGTGATAATGAAAATCCGGACTATGATGTTGCTTCTCTTGGTGTGAGATTGTCTGCGAATAAAGAATAAAATACAAAATAGAAAGATTTATGATTAAAAAAGAGATATTAATGATGTGTAAGGTATGAGAGAGATTGCTCAGCGGACCTTTCTGCCAATTTATTTGAAGTGAAAGCAGAACCTGATATTGAGTTCTTTGCTCCCATTTCTTGCTTTTTACACATTTTTCTTTTTAGAGCAAATTTAATTTCCTAAAATGTTTTTCTTTTAAAATTAAATTTGCTTTTTTTCCGTTTTTATTTACTTCATATGCTAATATAATTGAGAAATATCAGCAATTGCTTAATAAAAATAACTTAATCTCAGATAAACAATTTATTGATTGGTCAAGTTCTTATCTTGAAGGAAATAAATCATTAGCTTATTATAAATTGGAAGTAAATGTTTATTTGTAACTTTTGTTAAAGGAAACAATCTTGATCCTGTTCCTCCTGCTAAAATAACTCTTTTCATGTAATTTCTAATTCTTTAAATTATATAAAGTTAATCTAAAATTTTCAACTGCTATTCGGAAAATAAATTTTTTCTGGTAATTAATATCCCTTAACACCAATAAAATTAGTAGAGTTCCCACAATCCCCGATTGAAATGCAAATTTCATTTTGAGTTTCCTGCCATTTTTGATTTAAACATTCACAATTTTTAATACATTTTTTACTGCCAAACAATTTTTTTTCATACTGCACTGTACATTTAGAATCTGCAAGTGAACATAATGACTGAGATTGAGACGGCATAACACCAAGATTAGAACTATTAGAACCTGTACTAGCACTAGCATTTCCAGTAGTTGTTGTACTTGTTTGTGTTTGACTTCCAGATTCCCAGAACTTAAATCCCGGAGCATATTTAGCAACACATTGAACTCCTTTAGAATTATTTCCTCCAGTAAGATTTACCTTCTCCATCCAAACACAATCCCTTCTATCTTGGTTTTCGCAATCTTTTTGACTACTTTGACTAAAACAATCTTGCCATTTATTTGCAATGCAACCAGCAGTAGAAAAACTTTCAACTTTAGATTCTAAACAAATTTCTTGCCTATAATCTGCACAAGGTTCAATGCTGACTTCCCCATTGTAGCATACTGCTCTAAAATATCTGCTTCCAGGTAAATTTTTGTCTACACCTTCACTATTTTGGCACCATGTTTCACCATGATTATATTTTTTACCATCAAAATTACAACTTAAATCTCTGCAAATAAAATTACCATAATTTGGTTGAACTTTATCTGCATCTCTTTTATATTCTTTGCACATACTACCTAAATAATAATCACAATTACCGCAAGAAGCAGAATTAGCATTTCCAGAATCAGTCCCGCAACTTTGTGTCTTATCATAAATTTTAGACCAATAATTTTTATCTTTTATTTTCGAAGCATCATAAATATTCGCCAAATTACCACAACTATCAACAAAATAAACTTCATCTCTATTTTCAACACATCTTGTTTGTTCAGTTGGACCACAATCGGTACCTAATGATTCATCAGAACATAAATAACCCTCGTGAAATTCACTTTCATTTGTTCCCCTTTCTGAGCATTCTGCCTGACTTAAAAGTAAACAAGTTCTTTGGTATTCACTTTCAAATACACAAGCACCCTTAACACTTGATTTAGCACTTGAAATACATTCAAATTCACTTGCAACATCTGTCCTAAAATCAGTAGTTAATGAATAAATTGATGATAATCTTTTACATCTTGTTTGAGTAACAAATGCTGCTCCGTCACCAATTGCACAGCAACCTAAAGAACATTGTGGAATCTCATCAGCAGAACCTAACTGCCAAACCCCACCACTTTCTTCACAAACTTTTTGAGGAGAATTCTCCATGCAAGTACCTTCTTGACTATCCATACAGGTTCCAAGTTTACAATAAGAAGTAGCTTCACATGAAGCAGGAGTGCTTCGAAATCCCTCTGCACAATTTTCTTTTGGAGAATTTTGGCACCACGCACCATTAACTGTTTTTTCACAACAATAAGATATATCTGCATAAGCTAAACTAATTAAAAAGATACTCAACACCAAACTAAAAATTATTTTGTTTTTCATTTTAAAATGCATATCCTGGTGGCCATGCCACACTTCTTGAAGCAAATTGGAATTTATTTAAATTATCTCTATCTGTTAAAACATAAACAGTTGTACCCTCGGAATGTACCTTCTTTTCAACCTTTAAATCATGATAAAGATTCATATAAACTGTTGTTTCAGAATCTCCGTATTTTGATTCCCAATCTATAATACTATTAGCAATACTTACTAATTCATAAAGATTATTATTTATTATAACTCTTACAGATTTATAACTTTCTGTTGATTCTTTAGTCAAAGTTAAAGAATTATTAAAAGTCGTAACAATTTTTTGAGGCAAAAGTTCAACATCAATCTCTCCTTTAGACATACTTACTTGATATCCTTTTCTTTCATAACTTTCTTTTAAATCTATAAAACATTCTTCAGATTTTTGAGTTATTGCTTTTTCAATTTCCATTTCAATATGTCGCTTTAACATAGGTTGCTGAACAACACAAGTTTGATAAAATCCCTCAATATAACATAAATATTCTAATCTTGAACTATCATAAACAAAATAATGTTCAGGATTAATGCTCCCCCCATTTAAAGATAATACATTAACTGCTAAACTAATATCTTCTTCAATGCAATCTTGAATAAACGACGAAGGATTCTTTGTTTCAGTTGAAAAAATATCTTGTATTTTTGGAGAAAAAAGGAATAATAAAATACCTAATATAATAATCATCATACCCATGATTATAAATAATGTAACCTGTCCCCTTTTCATATTAATGTATATAATTTATTATTTAAATAGTTAACCAATTGAAATTTACCCTTGGAATTTTTCATGCCGACTAAATCCTTAATAGTTTTCTGTGTGCATGACAACTTCTTGTTGTTTCGTGAAGTTGTCATGCTCGAGAATCTTTGATTCTCGTTGTAGACACAGCAGGATTTGGTGGCACGAAAAATTTCGAAATTTCCTTACATCGAAATTTTTCGTGTGCAATCCATAGGATAATTGCCCCACGCATCAGCACATTTAATATGATAAACCTTCCCCGGAATCCAATTAACTGTATGTTCTGTTTCTAAATCCGGAGTCATAGACGGAGCATTTTCCGGTTTAAAATAACATGTTTCAAAATCATAATAACATTTAGCAATTTCATTAGTAATAATATTTAATGAATTACCCGCATTATATGCTCTGGTAATAATTGGAAGTTCTAAATCAGGAGCATTCAAGATAACTGCACAATCAGGATTAGTATTCCCCCAAACATCTGCACATTTAACATGATAAGTAATGCTTGGATCCCAATTTGCAAAATGTTCTTGTGAAAAACCAACAGTCATAGAAGTAGCATTATCAATATCAAAGTTGCATTTTGTTGGATGATAAAAACATTCAGCTTTTTCATCTGTATAAAGTTCAATTTTTCCGTCTTCAGTATAATTTACAATTACAGGAGGAGTTGTATCGATTTGTAATTCAAAACGAGAAATTCCATAAGCTTCGTCGTCGGATTCATCATGGCATTTAACATAAATAGTATAATTTCCTCCCATTAAATCAAATACTTGCGTATGAGTATATCCAAATGTTTTAAGGAATTGATAATAACTTCCATTTTGTGCAAAACTATATTCACATATTCCTTTTCCGGAATCTACTCCCCCAAAAGTTTGAGCTTTTAATGTCACAGGAGCAGGTTCAAAACCATTTTTGATTATATCTTGAGGAGAAACTGAACTAATATTGAATTTATGTTCTGAAACATATAAAGAATAAATATAATCTTCTGAATTAACATTTCTTGTTTCATTATCTTCAGGTAGCCAAGGCTGATCTTTGCATTTAAAATAAAAATTATTATTTCCTAAACTTAAATTAGTAAGATTTGCAAAACAAGGCCAGCCACCAAGACTTACTTGTGAAAGTTCAGTTTGGCAAGTCATGTTATAAGTCATATTTTCATATTTTTTATTTGCAATTGTATCATACCTACAATTTGCAGGTTCATTTACATAGACAGTAACTGGACTACTGGTAGTATTAAATCTTAAAGTTTTCCCATTAACAGGTTCAACCCTCGTTATCCACGGAGCAGTTTTATCTGGTCCATCATTAACACAAAGATTAACAACATATTCTACTTTATTCACATTACCATATCCATCTTGGCATCTGACAAACATTTCAAAATTTGCAAATTTCTCTCGACTAAATTCTACCTCTTCATCGAGTTCATTAATTAAACTGTCATAACTAGGCATCATAAATGCAACAGTATGATTTTTAGTAAATGCATTTAATTCTGCAAAAGATAAATCCATATCTGTATAATTTTTAGTTCGATTAAGACTGTATTTACATTGGGCAAATTCATCTGTTTTCAAAGAAAATTTAACAGTAGTAAACTCCGGGATGCATTTTCCGTCTTCAGTTCTAATCTTTACTCCATTTGCTGTTTCTTCCATAAATTTGTAACCTTTAGAAACATTAAGTGGAGAAATAACTGGCGGTTTACCATCATCAGCGTCTGCAGATAAACACAGAGGAAATTCAACACTTAAATTTGATAACATACACGCTTGTCCCAAAGAATCACATCTATATTTTGAACAAGGTTTTAACAAATCACCATTACATTTTTCACAATTTGCACCCCCTAACGGAGCTTTCCAAGGATTACAATGAAATTCAACAATTACTTTTTTAGTTTTTCCAATTCCCTGTATCCAATCAATAATAACCCATACAATTGAAGGAATTCCATAACTGCCAATTTCAACAACCCCCAAAAGTTCTTTCTTGATGATAGTTGTTGTTAATTGCGACCACATATAAGCATCATAATCATCCATTCCAAAAGTTTTTGAAAGCCATTTTATTTCAACATGCCCATTCCAATTAGCCATCCATCCATCATCAGGATTAGTTCCCCAAATATTAACTTCTCCGCTATAACCATTAGTATATTTATGTCTATAAGTCTCCCCCTCTTCTCCAGCTTCTCCTTGTGGTCCTCTAAATTCTTTTGGTGCAACAAATTGACCCTTAACAGGCTCTGCAAAATGTTTGTATGTTTCCCAAGCAACATCTCCGGGATTATTCACTAAACCAATATTCTTTGTTCCTTCCCCAATATAATTAATGTAAGTTCCGCAATCTCCCATAGAGATGCAAAGATCATTCATCTCTGTAATAAATATGTCTGTTTGGCATTCACAGTTAGCAATGCAAACCCACTTGCTTCCAAATAATCCTTTTCTCTTTTTTTCATAGATAACCGTGCAATTTTGAGAACTCATTGAGCATAATGCTTCTTGTTTAATCTCCCTGTCTTCTGTATCTTCTTCATTTTTTAATTCAAACCCTTTAGGATATCTTGCAGTGCAAAAATCAAATTTAAAGTATTCACTTACATAAACATTATTTATCATACAATCAGTATTCTCTAAACATTTTGCAGATTTTTCAGCATCCTCAGGGTCATTATAATCAAATATGCAGTTTAAACCTTCATTAATAACACATTTAGCAACAGTAAGTGATTTTGTTCCACCTTCAGGCATTTCAACTTCTGTTATTTTTTGTGCACAAAGTTCTGCTCTATAATCTGCACAAGGTTCAACATCTATTTCTCCATCAGTGCATAGCCTTTTCCAGTGCCGGCTTCCAACAGTATCTTTTCCGTCACCAATATAAGAATCATATACACACCAGCTTTCACCATTTTGTCTTTTAGTCCCGTCTTTCTCAGCACAATTCATATCTTTGCAGATAAAATCTCCATCCTTAACTTTAGGGTTTTCACTTTCAGCACAAATACTCCCTAAAATATAATTGCAATTTCCACAATCTTCTGAATTAGCATTTGAAGAACCTGAATTACAACTTTGTTCTTTGTTCATCATCATTCCGCCATTCCATGAAGCATCTTTATCTGAAGAATAAATGTTCTCTTTATTACCGCAAGAATCAAACCAGAAAATTTCATCTCCGGTTTCAGAACAATCAATACTTGTCTGTCTTTTACATCCGGTATTTAAATCAGGGTGAGAACATAAATAACTATTAGCAAACATTCCCCCCATGTCATAACATTCAGATTCAGTTGTAATTCTGCAAGCACTATTATCCTCATCTGATTCATTTGATTCTCTAGGCATTATTGAATTATTTGAAACAAGGTAACCTGTGATAGACGAATTTGTATTATTCGTCGAATTAGAATTATTAATAGTATTATTAGAGATATAAGGTTTAATAGTTTTGGTATTATTAGTTGAATTATTAGTTTCATTAATAGGTGGCACAAATCCAAAAACACAAGCACCTTTTTCACCGCTTCCTTTTAACATCAGACATTGTATTTCTGTTTGTACCTCTCTAAAATCTTTTTCTACTCCGGAAATATTTGAAAGTTGGTCGCATCTTTGGTCAGTTACAAATAAACTATTTTCCTGAATTACACAACAACCTTTTTGACATTCTGAGATAGAACATGATGCATCCTCTTCCCAAGTTCCATTATTATCTTCACAGGCTGATTTTGGAGCTTGAGTTGTGCAAAGACCTTCAGTTTCATCAATACAGCAACCAAGTTGACAATCCGAAAATTCTTCACATCTAACCGGAAGTGGAAGTAAAGAACATGTAGATGCATCAGTATCAAGAATTTCCTGGCAAATTGATTTATCAATCATTTTTGGACAGCAATTAATCTCCAATGCAAAAATATTGTTTACAATTAAAAATCCAATTAAGAAAACAATTAATCCTAATTTGAATTTAATTTTATTATCCATTTTATACCCCCGGAGGAATTACGCATCCTCTTAATGCAAAATTAAATATTTCATAACTATCTTTAGATTTAACTGCAAATATATCAAAGGAATCTGAAGTTCTTATTTTATCAATACTAAATTCTTTGTAATATAACATAAATCCTGAATGGTCAAATGAACATGTTGATGCTTCCTGATTTATAATATTCTGGGCAACTATTGCAATATCATATAATCTGGTTCTAAAAAGGATTTCAAAATCTTTTTCTTTTGTTGTAGATTCTGTTTGACTTATTGTAATTTCACCCTTAATATCTAATTTTAATTTTTCAGGCAATAATTGAACTTCAAATCCGTTATATTTTGCCTCCACATCAAATCCTTGATTTTTCAAACTTAATGTTAAAGCATCAAAACAATCTTTAACCGTTTTAGAAATTCCCTTTTTAATTTCATCATTTAAATGCTGAATTAACATAGGGTCTTGATTAATGCAAGGGTCAAAATAATTTTTATTATAACATAAAACTGCAATGTTTTTTTGTCCATATGTACTGCCGGAACTAAATGATTTAGTCATTATTTTGCTCTCGCTAAAATATCCCCCTTGCAAGCCAATTATCTCTAACGTATTTTTGATATCCTCTTCAACACAATTTTCTAAAAATTCTTTTTTATTAATCTCTTGATGCCCTCCTGTGAATGGAGTACCTTTATTAAAAAAGATTAATAATGCAATTCCGCTAACAATTAAAATAGCAATTATAATAAACATAGTCATCTGCCCTCTTTTATTAAAAATCATCTCTTTTTTCACATTAATTTTAAATTTTTATTCTTTATTACCTTTTGGGTTTAAGTGTTTATCCTTGCTTTAGGCAAGGCATAGATGATTTAGTGGAACTTCATTTTTCATCGGAATTTTTCATGCAAACTAAATTTTGTTTAAGGTTTGGTGATTTAGTTTTTCTAAACTTTTATTTTACATTGGAATTTTTCGTGCCGACTAAATCTTATTTTTTTCCTTACTTTAGGCAAGACCGTTTGGTGATTTAGTTTTTCTAAACTTTTATTTTACATTGGAATTTTTCATGCAAACTAAATCTTGTTTATGATCTCTTGCGTAGGCAAGGCGTCGGTGATTTAGTGGCACGAAAAATTTCGAAATTCCATTTTACATCGAAATTTTTCGTGTGCAATCAATTGGAAAATTGCCCCAAGCATTAGCACATTTAATATGATAAACTTTTCCGGGAATCCAATTAACTGTATGCTCTTTTGTCAAATCTGTAGTCATAGACGGAGCATTAACAGGATTAAAAGAACAAGTTTCAAAATCATAATAACATTTAGAAATTTTATCCGTCATAATCTTCAATTCAGAATTTGAATTATAAGCCCTAACAATCATCGGAAGGTCTAAATCCGGAGCATTCAAGATAATTGCACAATCCGGATTAGTATTTTTCCATACATCTGTGCATTTAATATGATATGTGATACTTGGGTCAAATGTAACTTGATGTTCTGTCGTAAATTTAGTACTAATTAAAGTACCATTTTCAAAATCAAAATTGCATTTAGAAGGATGATAATAACATTCAGCATCTTCATCAGTATAAAATTCAATCTTTTCTCCTTCAGTATAATTTATTACAACTGGGGGTGTTGAATCAATCTGTAAATCAAATTGTGAAATTCTGCTATCCTGATCATTTGTTTCATCTTCGCATTTAACATAAATAGTATAACTTCCTCCCATTAATTCGAATGTTTGTTTATGCTTGGTACTAAATGTAGAAAAGAATTGGTAATATTCACCATTTTGTGTAAAACTATATTCACATGCTCCTTTGCCATTTTCTACCCCACCAATTGTTTGAACTTCTAAATTAACCTGTGAAGGAGCAAAACCATTTTTAATTACCCCTTGAGGAGAAATAGAAGAAATATTAAATTTTTTTTCAGCAACATTTAAAGTATAAATATAATCTTCTGTATTAGCATTTCTTGAAGTATTTGATTCATTTAACCATGGCTGATCTTTGCATTTTAAATAAAATTTATTTGCACCAGATTTTAAATTACTAAATGTTGCCTGACATGGCCAGCCATATAAACCAGAACTTTCTAATTGAGTATTACATTGCATTGAGTTATTCATTTGTTCATATGCTTTTTTAGGGATTGTATCATATTTGCAATCTGCAGGTTCATTAACATAAGCAGTAACTTGTGTTTGCGTAGAATTAAATTTAATGTTGCCTCCATTTTTAGGATCCATCTGTTTAATATACGGTGCAGTTAAATCCGGTCCGTCATTAATGCAAAGATTAACAATATATTCTTTGACATTTTTATTACCATATACATCTTGGCAACGCACATATAAATTTAATTTAGCATAACTTTCTTTTAAGCTGTCAGTTATTCCTGTTTCATTAATCTCATTTTCTAAACTTTGAATGCTTGGCATCATAATTGATGTTGAATGATTCATCGAATATGAATTTGATTCAGTAAATGTTTCAGTCATCTCTTCATAACCTTTTGTTTTTTCAAAACTATATTTACATTGAGCAAGTTCATCAGTACCTAAAGAAAAGTCCACAAGAGTAAATTCAGGGATGCATTTTTGATTATCTGTTCGTATCTCTACTCCATCATTTGTTTTATCAAAAAATTTGTATCCCTCTGAAGTATTTAATGGGAATATAATCGGGGGTTTTCCGTCATCATCACTTCCAATGCAAATAGGATTTTTAGTATCATTTTCCATAAGTTGACAAGCTTGTCCAAGTGAACTGCATCTATATGCCGAACATGGTTTTAATAAATCTTCATTACATTTTTCACAATTTTCTCCCCCTGTAGGTGCAGCCCATTGCTGGCATTTGAATGTAACTTTTTCAGTTTTATATCTTGGTCCAAAAAGTGCAGCAATTATCATAATAATTATCGCAATCACAATAACATAAATGTTGAAAGTAGAAATTGATGCTTGTACTAAAGCGTAACCTATCGCAGCTCCTGCAATTCCTCCGGATATTGCCATAATCATTGCAGTTTCTTTAGTTGCACCGATTGATTTTGCCCAGTAAGTACCAATTATTGAACCAATTGCAAAACCTGCTGCAGCTGCACCAAAAGAAGCAAATACAGGTGTAACTCCTACTCCTGCACTAGCTCCCTCTGCAGCAAAAAAACCATATCCTGAAGCATAAAGTACTTCCCCACCATATAAATATTGTGCACCTCCCACTAATGTCCCTAAGCCTCCCGCGATTGTCCCCAACATATCCAGACCACTTAAATCATCTCCTTTAACATTGCTTTTTGTATCTGTTCCATTAGACTCTCCTCCTATTGGTCCTCGATTCTTTTTTGGTTCAGCAAATTGACCTTCTACGGGTTCTGCAAAACCGATGTAATCTCTCCAAGAAATCTTTTCAGTATTTTTAACAATAATATTATCACTCCCATCTCCAACAAAATTAATATAAGAACCACAATCACCAAGGGAAATGCAAACATCATTTAGTTGCTCTGTAAATAATTTAGTCTTGCATTCACAATTTTTTTCACAAGTATAGTCACTTTTAAACCATCCTTTTTTTAATAAAACAGTGCAGTTTTGTGAGCCGATATCACATAACCTCTCTTGAGTTTGACTCTTTTCCGCTTCAACCAAATCAAATCCTTTGGGATATCTTGAAGTACAGATATCATAAGTAAAATCTTTACTCACTTTAACTTCTTTAATCATGCAATCTTTATTTTCTAAACACTTTGCATCCCGTTCTTCTTCTGTTTCTAAAGAATTATATTCTAAAATACATGCAAGTGCTTCATTAACAACACATGCTGCATATGAAAATGATTCGCCTTCTTCATTTTTTGCCTGAACACAAATTTCTCCTCTATAATCTGCACAAGGTTCAACTTTTATCTCTCCATCAATGCACATCCTTTTCCAGTGTCGGCTTCCAACAGTGTCCTTTCCGTCGCCAATATAAGAATCATAAATGCACCAGCTCTCTCCATTTTTTCTTTTATTTTCTTCTGCATCGATGCAATCCATATCCTTACAAATAAAATTTCCATCTTTTACTTTAGGATTTTTACTCTCTTGGCAAATACTTCCTAAAAAATAATCACAATTTCCACAATCTTGCGAATTAGCATTTGATACATCTGGATTGCAACTTTTTTCTTTACTCATCATCATCCCACCATTCCATGAAGCATCTCTGTCTGAAGAATAAATATTTTCTTTATTACCACAGGAATCAAACCAAAAAATTTCATCACTTGAATCAACACAATTAATTGTTGTTTGTTTTTTGCATCCTGTATTTAAATCAGGATGTGAGCATAAATAACCACTTGCAAATGTTCCCCCCATTTCATAACATTCACTTTCTGTGACAATTCTGCAAGTTTCATCATCAGTAAAATTTGTATTTGTTCTATTTGAATTTGTTGAGTTAGAGATTATCGCTCCTGTAATAGATAAATTAGTTTTATTAGTACTATTTATTATTGGTTCAAAATCCAATACACAGGCTCCTCGTGTAGAACTTACTTTTTGCATAAGGCAATCTATTTCATTGTTCAAATCTCGAAAATCTTTTTGTGTTCCGGCAATACCTGAAAGCTGTTCACATCTGGTTTCAGTAACAAAAGAAGCTTCTTCACCTAAAATACAGCATCCTTTTTGGCATTCTTGAATTAAGCAATTTTCATCCTCACTCCAAGTACCATTATCACTTTTACAAATTGATTTAGGAGTTTTTGTACTGCAAAGCCCTTCAATTTCATCAACACAGCAACCAAGCTGGCAATCTGAAAACTCTTCGCATTTAGAAGGGATCATCTCAACAGCACAGCTTTCTGTGTCTACACTTGCAAGTTCTTGACATTTTGCACTGATAATTGTTTCAGGACAACAACTCCAACCTATTGCAGAAACTGTTCCAATTTGTTTTATAATTAAAAAATCAATTAAAAATTTTGAAATTAAATCAGATAAATCTTTGCCATTTTTATCACTAATTATATTCCCTGTTATTTGGTCTGTTTGATGTAAAAAATAACTTTCTGCAAAAGTTATATTTAAGATTAAAATTATTTGAAAAAATACCATTAGCATTAAATTAATTTTTTGATTATGTTTTACCATCTCTTTATATTCCCGGAGGAATTGCACACCCCCTTATTGCAAACCTGAATTTTTCTTGGCTGTCTCTGTCTTCTACAGTATAAAATATATAAAAATCTCCTGTCTTAAATTTATCAATATTAAAATTTTTATAAAATAACATATAACCAAGATTTTCAAAATGACAGAATCTTGCTTCTTGACTAATTATCTCTTGAGCAACTATTACTAAATTATAGAACTTACTCTTAACTATAATTTCAAAATCTTTTTCTTTTTTTGTTTCATCTGTTCTGGTAGTTGTAATCTCTCCATAAATTTCTAAAATAACTTTATCCGGTTGTAATTTAATCTCAAAACCCTTGTATAACGCACTTGTTTCAAATCCTTTTTTATTTAAACTTATAACCAAATCATCAAAACATTGTTTAACATCTTGACTAATATTTTTTTCAATTTCATCTCTAACATGATTAACCAGCATTGGTTCCTGATTAATGCATGGCGTGTAAAAATTTTGATTATAACATAATATTGAAATATTTTTCTTTCCAAGTCCATCTTCTAAATCATATGTTTTTTTTAAAGTTGGATTAATTGATCCCCCTTGTATTGCAATTAAATTAACTGTTTCTGTAATTCGTTCTTCCATACATGTCTGTAAAAACTCTTTTTGATTTACTTCTATTTGATTTGGATTTAGAATATCTTGTTTGTTCAAAAAAAAGAAAATCACCACAACTGCAAGAAGAACTATTCCTATAATTAAAAAAATTGTAACTTGCCCTCTTTTTTTCATATTTTCATTTCTCCTGAAATGGAAATGCTAGAAAATCTTTTCAAAGATTTTCTTTGTATTCAAAATCTTTAATAGTTTTCTGTGCGAAGGCACAGTTTGATTTTGAATTATTCCATCTTTAATAAAACTTAGCATTTCTTGTTTATAAATTTTGGTTAAGACCTTATAAAATTCAGTTAATTTAAGCAAATAAATAAATAGTTTTAAAAATAATCAATCTCTTAAATTTATATGAAAAAGAGTGTATTAATTTATTTATTAATAATGTTTTTTAGCTTTACATTTGTTTCATCTGAAGCATGTAAGTTAGACATTTCTTTAATTAATCAGGATCCATATCCTGCAATTCCCGGAGATTATGTTAAAGTAGTCTTTCAGGTAAATGGCGTTTCAAATCCTGAATGCGGACAGGTTGAATTTGAATTATTAGAAAAATATCCTATTTCATTTGATCCCACTGATGAACCAAAAATTATTTTTCAGTCCGGAATTTATAAAAAAGATTATAGCTCCTTTTTAACAGCACCATATAAAGTAAGAGTTGATGAAAATGCATTAAATGGTGATAATCCTATTGAAGTTCAATATCGGAAAGGATCAAATTTAGTATATGAAACCCAGCAATTTATGTTAAATATCGAAGATCCCCGGGTTGATTTTGAAGTTCATGTAAAAGACTATGATTATATTACAAATACCATTACATTTGAAATTTTAAATATCGGAAAAAATGATGTAGAAGCAATTACCATTGAAATTCCAAAACAAAATAATATTATCGTAAAAGGATCAAACAGAAATATTATCGGAGATTTAGATTCAAATGAGTATACTACTGCTGAATTTGAGGCAACTACTATAAATGGAGTAATTAAATTAAATATTATTTATACTGATAATATTAATGTTAGAAGAATAGTAGAAAGCGAAGTTTTATTTGACTCTTCATATTTTCAAGGAAGAAAAGCTGATGAAAAAACGAACTCTTATAATATTTATTATTTAATTGGAGCTGTAATTTTGATTTTAATTTTCTTTGCTTATAGAAATAGAAAAAAGAAAAGAGATTTACATAAACATAAATAAGTTTTATAAATAAATTTAACCTAGATTAGAGCATGAGAAAGAATTTAAAAATATTTATTGATGGCTTAACAATAGGATTATTTCTTCAACTTGCCATTGGTCCAATTTTCTTTTTTATTATCAATTTGACATTACAAAGAACAATCTATGATGGTCTTATTGCAGTTTTAGCAGTCACAATGGTTGATTATTTTTACATCACTCTCTCAATAATAGGAATAGGGAAATTACTTGAAAAGAAAAAAATCAAGAATATATTTGGAACGATTAGCTCATTAGTGTTAATGATATTCGGAGTAATAATTATTAAGAACATTATTGAAAACGGACTTTCTGCAACAGTGAATCTAAATTCAGTAAATCTATTATCCAGTTTTTTATCAGTTTTCATCCTGACAATCTCCAGCCCAATGACAATTCTTTTTTTCATAGGAATTTTTACAGCAAAAGCAATAGAATATAATTATACAAAAAAAGAATTATACATCTTTGGTTTTTCAGTTGGATTAGCCACATTTATTTTTATGGGGTTGTCTGTAATTCTCTTTTCATTATTTAAAGAAAATATACCTCTTACTTTAATTCAAGGATTAAATTTACTAGTTGGATTTGTTTTAATAGGATATGGACTTGTTAGGATAATCAAAATTTTGAAACAGAAAAAACAAATGATTTTTAAATGACTGCTTCTTCTCGAATTTTATGAAGATATTAGTTGTAGGCTCTTGGAATCCTAAAAAAATTAAGGAATATATCCCTCAAGCACAAGAATTAGGTATGTCTATTGCTCGAAGAGGGCATATCTTGATAGCATCACCTAGTTTGGGAATACAAGGTTTAGTTGCAAAAGCATATAAACAGAATCATGGTCGTGAATTTATTGGATATTATCCTAAATTAAAACTAATGGAAGAAGTTGGAGAAGAAATTTTAATTAAGCCAGATACACCAATTTATACAAATCAGGATTATCCTATAAGAAATATCTTGCAAGTAAAAGGAAGTGAAGCTGTGATTGGAATAACAGGGGGAGCTGGGACATTAACAGAGTTAATAACATCGATAGAGGATTATCAATTACCAACTGCCTTTTATCAGGGAAGTAGTCCAATTATTGATGATTTTATTGCAAGAGAGATGGATCCTTCTTTTTCAAAAAAGATTAAATATGGAAATAATATTAATTTTCTTATGGATTTTTTGGAAAGGTCTTAAATAATTTAAGGAAGTTATGATTATAAAATTTGAATATAGATAGTAAAGTTTTTAATTTGTATTTTGATATTAAATATTATGGGTGTTATTGCTGAAATTGTGGAAGGTTTTATATTAGCGATTTCTAAATTTTTTCACAGACATAGAAAATACGGAGGTTGGGAAAGGTTGAATATTAATCAAGTTCCAAATTGGGTAGAAAGAGAATCTCATAAATTTCATAATAAGCATCAAGTAAAGCACCATGATTTGAGAAAACATTTTGTTGGCAAATATTATATTTATAGAGTATATTATAAAAAATCAGCATATGGAAGAATCATTGAAGAGTATTATAGAAAACATAAATAAATCTTACTCATACCTTAAAGCATCAACAGGATTAATTTTTGAAGCATTCATCGCAGGCCAAACACCTGAAATTGCACCGGTAATTGTTGCAAATAATATGCAACCGATAAACAAGTAGATATTATAATACGGAGCTAAAAATCCCCAGCCTAATGACTCTAAGACTCTACCAACAATATATGTACTAATATAACCAAGTAAGACTCCCAAAGCCCCCGCAACAAAACCTAAGAATCCTGATTCAAATAAAAATATTGTAAAAATCTCAGAATTTCTGGCACCAATTGATTTGATAATCCCAATCTCTTTGATTCTTTCCAAAACTGAAGTAATCATCGTATTAGCAGTATTAACTGCTGAAACAACTACTGAAATTAATGCAATTAAAATTACAAAACCAATAATAATCTTTAACGCACTGGCATAACTATCTATCATATCTTCAAAAGACTGAACAAAAAAATCTTCTTTGCCCTCTTCAAGTCCTCTTTCTTTTCTTAAATTTTTTTCAACATCCTGTATAACTTTATCAATATTCTTTACATCTACTCTTGCAATAACCCATCCGTATGAATTTGTATCATTTGGGTATAATTCTTCAATAAACTCATTTGTAGTATAAATTTGTGCATCATCTTGCGGGCTTCCGACAGCTTCGTAAAACCCAACAACTTTAACTTTTTGTCCGTTTATTTCAATATTATCATTTATATCATAAGAATTAGGAAAAATTTTATCTTCAATTAAATAATTGTAACCTAAAGCAACACTTCCTGTTTCTCTTGGTTGCAAATCTCTGCCTTTTATTATTCCAATATTTGAAATTTCCATTAACATTGGTTTTTTAGGGTCCATCCCTATTAAAAAAGTATAAAATTTTTGATGTCCCTGCTGAACCTCTGCAACTTTAAAATAAGCTCCTGTAACTTCATAAACTCCTGCGGTTTTTTCAATTGCATCTAAATCCTCGTCTGTAAGTTTGAAAGTTGTATCTAATCCCGGAGCACCTGTCCCACGAGGTTGAATTATTATTTTATCTGCTGAAGAACTGGAAGACAAATCCTGAATATAAGCATATAACCCCCAGCCAAAACTAATAAAAATAAAAATAGTTGTAATCCCAATAAAAATTGAAAGAATTGTTAAAATACTTCTGGTTTTTCTATGCTTAATATTTCGTAAAGAATATTTTATATTTTCTATGCTAAACATTTTTCAAATACTCCTATTTGGAAAATACTAAAATTTAAATTTTTCATAAATTTTTTCAATACCTCCAAAATGTTTTAATTTCGTGTTTTGGAAAATACTAAAATTTGCATTAGCTAATTTTTTCATTTTTTAATTAATCTTTTTATTTTCATTTTTATTTAATGGAGCACTTAAAAAATCTTCTTTTGTTAATTTAAAATATTTTGAACAACAAGCAATCAAATCATTTGATAATGAAAATTTTGATTTCCTTTTTCTATCAAAATATGTATATAAAAGAACTTCAGTATTCCATCTTTTTTTAATATCTTTTATAGCAGGACAAAAATCTGTATCTGAAGAAATCAAAATAATTTTTTTAATTTCAGGATAATCCTCTTTAAGATGGCTTAAATCAATTGTTAGTAATGTATCTACACCTTTTTGTTTATACCTTGTTTCTCCGTTTTCATCTTTTATCTTTTGGCATCTTCCTTCTCTAACAATCACTTCATTATTTTTTTTAAATGATTTAATAAAACAATCATAACCTTTTTTCATTAATTCCTCTTTTTCACTTGGGGGTTCACTTTGATAAGGTGGAGCAGTATAATAAAATATTTTTTTACAAAAAAGGTTTTGTTTTTTTGATAATTGTTTTGCAAATTTTAAATAATTAATCTTGATATATTTGGTCTTTCCAAGATGTTTAGATAATTTTGATAAAAAACCTTCATCAATAAAAACTAATGTTTCTTCCAATTTAGTAACCCTCCTTTAAGAAAAAAATCATCTAGCGACCCCGTAGGATCACTAGGGAACATTCTAATAATATGATTAGACTGACATTTATAAAAGTTTTGTTCTTTCATTTTTCAAATACTCCTCTACTTTCTCTATCTTGTGTTTGAAAAATACTAAAATTTGCATTAGCTAATTTTTTCATTTTAACTTTTTAATGCCTCCACAGGATTTTGTCTTGCTGCCTGCATTGCCGGAGTAATTCCCGCAATTGAACCAATCAAAAAACTACCCGTTAAAGAAACAGCAATTAAAATAAAACTTATTTCCGGCTGTGATTCTGTGCCAATCCAATTATTAATTCCCATTGTTCCAAAATATCCTATAACTATTCCAAATAATGCACCCATTGCACCACCAATTAAACCCATAAATCCAGACTCAATAAAAAATTGAAGAAAAATTTGTTCATTCTTTGCACCAATAGCTTTCATTATTCCAATTTCTTTTTTTCTTTCTAAAACTGATGTGGTCATAGTATTAACAATACCTATTGCACCAACAATAATCGACAAAGAAGCAATAATAATGATAAATGCCTGTATCCCAGCTAAAATGCTATTCACTGTTGAAAGCATAGCATCAGGAGTAGAAACTTCAAAATCTTCCTCACCCAATTTAACATCCCTTTGCTGTCTTAGAACTTTCTCAATATCTTCTTTAGTTTTATCCATAAGATCTTTATCTTTAACTAAAACAACTATTACATCTACTTCATCTCCAAATTCAAATAATTCTTTTAATGGTTCTTCATTCATATAAATTGCATTATCCAGTAAAAAACTTCCTTTTTTCTTTGCAATTCCCACAACTTCAAAATTCTCGTCTTGAATTAAAATTTTATCTCCTCGTTTAAGAGGTTTATCTAATCCAACTTTATCTGCATAAAAATTATATCCTAAAAATACCTTATTTGTATCTCCATCTTTTAATAATCGACCTTCTTTCGCTTCAATCTCTAATTGATCATAAACAAATTTCCGGTCTTCTCCTTCAGGAATATTAACAGCAATGCTAAATGTAACTTTTTCATTAAATTCTAATTTTGACGTTACAATATTTCTTCGAATAACCCTTTCAACATTATTGACTTTTTCTATAGCTCTTAAATCATCCATGGTTAAAGGTGTTGAAACCCCTGATCCGGGCGGGCCTGCATAATTTAATCCCCCCGCTTGAACAGTTAAAACTTGTGTAGAGCTTATTCCAAATTGTGAATTAACTGCCATTTTTAATCCATTCCCGAGAGTAATTAAAGAAACAACCGCCATAATTCCGATAAAAATCCCTAAAAGCGTAAGCCATGATCTTATCCCCCTATGCTTTAAATTTTTAAACGAAAGTGAAAAATAATCCTGTATCATTTGCATCCTCTTTATTAAAGATTGTTGATAAAAGCTTATATAACTTTTTATCACGAAAAAAAATAATATTTATATAATAAAATAATCTATAATAATATGAAAATTTTAGATTTTCCAAAGTTAAGGCAAACTTATGAATATGATTGCGGAGCAAATGCTTTGCAGGCAGTATTAGCATATTATGGAATAGAACTTAGTGAAGAAATTTTAATGAAAGATGCAAAAACTAATTCAAAAAAAGGAACTGCAATTAAAGGAATACTCAAAACATTAGATGAATTTAAATTAAAATATGATTCAAAAAGTATGACTATTAAAGAACTTCAAAATTATATCGATAAAAAAATACCTGTTTTCATTCTTCTGAGTGCTTATAATGATTTTCATTGGGCTGTAGCTATTGGATATGATAAAAATAAAATATTTTTTGATGACCCGCATTCATTTGAAAGAACTTTTTTAGAAGATAAAGAGTTAAAAATAAAATGGCATGCAAAAGAGGGTAATAAAGATATTACAAATCATGGTATAGCTGTTTTTGGAAAAAAACCTGTTTATGATTCAAAAAAAATTATTCATATGGGATAATTTTAATAAAGATTATAAATCAAAAAATCATTTGATTTAAATGACTTATCAATATAGTTATTTAATCGGTGATTTAGTTTTGCTTGTTTTTTGGTCAATTCTTTTTTATTTGCGTAAAGATGTGCGAAAAGAAATGCTGGCAATTTCTTTAATATTCGGAATTATTGGGATCTTTACCGGATTTATTTATTTTCTTGATTGGTGGCATCCTCAAACAATTACAAACACAACAGTAAGTTTTGAAGATTTTCTTTTTGGATTTGTAATTGCAGGAATTGCGTCGGTAATATACATTACTATTTTTAGAAAAAGACTTAAATTTAAAAAATTAAATCAAAAATTAAAATCAAACAAGATTCTTCTTTTGGTTATTTTATTTGCTATAATCTTTTTTGTTTCTCTTTATATCCTTAAATTAAATACTTTTTATTCTGCGATTATTTCTTTTTTAATATTAATCTTTTTTATTTGGTTCAAGCGAAAAGATTTAATCCTTAATTCTTTAATCTCCGGAATATTATTAGTAATTATCTCAGTACCGGCTTATTTGATTCCGGAATTTATAACCCCTGGTTGGATACAAGCTTCCTGGTATTTTGAAAATTTATCCGGTATAACTTTTTTTAAAGTTCCAATTGAAGATTTTATCTGGATTTTTTTAACCGGAGCATTTATCGGACCATTATATGAATTTTATAAAGAAGCCAAAGTTGTTTCATTAACAAAGAAAGGTTAATTGATTGAATCTTCACTATTTATTTCAATTAAACGAAATATTTATAAAATCTACTTTTGTATACAATTGTATATGGAAACAACAATAAGACTTAATCAAACAACAAAAACAGAACTAGATAATTTTAAACAATACAAAAGCGAGAGTTATGATGAATTAGTAAGAAAACTCATCTATTTAGCCAAATTAACAGAGAAAAAACCAAAACTTAGTCAAAAAACTATTCTTGAAATAAAAGATGCACGAGAAAGGATTAAAAAAGGCGAATTTTATACTGAAGCAGAAGCTAAAAAAATTCTTGGTTTGTAAAAAAATGTATAACCTTATTTTTGAAAAGAAAGCAATAGATTTTCTTAACAAACTTGAAAAAGAAATCAAAGAAAGAATTTGGAATAAACTTCAACAATGTAAAGAAGAACCATTTCGCTTTCTTGAGCATCTCGAAGAAATAGATGGATATAAATTAAGGTTGGAAATTATCGTTTAATTATTGAAGTAGATAATTCCATTAAAATTTTAAGAGTTTTAAAAATTGGGCATAGAAAGAATATTTATGAATGATAAAAAATTAAATTTAACAATAATTTTATAACTCTTTTAATTCTTTAAATTCTATGGATTTAATTGAACAAATAAAAAAAGAAGCAGAAACTTTTCATAAAGACTCTAAAGGAAGTCATGGTTGGGATCATACATTAAGAGTTTATAATTTATGCCTGCATATAGGAAAAATTGAAAATGCAAATTTAGAAATTTTACAACTCTCATCGTTATTGCATGATATTGCAAGAAGTTATGAAGATAAATCAAAAGGACAAATTTGCCATGCAAAAAAAGGTGCAGAATTAGCAGAAAAAATTTTATTAAAATATAATTTAGAAGAAGAAAAAATTAAAGAAGTTTCTCATTCTATAAATACTCATAGATCCAGAGGAGATAATATCCCTTTAACAAAAGAAGCAAAAATTTTATTTGATGCGGATAAGTTAGACGCTATGGGGGCAGTTGGACTTGGAAGAATTTTTTTATTTGCAGGAGAAATTGGTTCAAAATTACATGATAAAAATGTAGATATTAATAACTCTGAAGAATATTCAAAAGATGATACTGCTTACAGAGAATATCTAATAAAAATTAGATTTCTTAAAGATAGAATGTTAACAAACGAAGGAAAGCGTTTAGCAAAAGAAAGACATGAATTTATGGCTAATTTTTTTGATAGAATGAACAAAGAAATAGACGGGGAAATATAAATTCATTTTTTAACAACTTTTTTGTGGTTAGGATGTTTTTTTATTAATTCTTTTTCTTCTTTCTCAATATTAAATCCATTCTTTTTTCGCGTGACTTTTTCAACTTTGCCGTCTCTTAACCAATAAACTATCTGTGCATAAGCCTCGGCAAGTTCAGGTTCATGTGTAACCATAATAATTGTTTTACCTTCTTTGTTTAATTGTTGTAAAAATTCCATAACTTTTTCACCGGTTTTAGTATCAAGGTTACCAGTAGGTTCATCTGCTAAAATAACTTCAGGATTATTAGCAAGTGCTCTGGCAATTGCAACTCTTTGCATTTGCCCTCCTGAAATTTGAGACGGATAGTGATCCATCCTTTCACCTAAATCAACTTTAATTAATAACTCTTCAGCATATGCATCTCTTTCTTCTTTACTAACTCCTTGAAACATCATCGGTAAACTCACATTCTCTTTAACTGTTAAATTAGGAATTAAATTAAAACTTTGAAAAATAAAACCAATTTTCTTGCCACGAATTTGTGCTAAATCTGATTCATCTAACTCTGAAATATTTTGCCCATCAAGGTAAATTTCGCCTTTTGTTGGAACATCTAAACTCCCAATTAAATTCATTGACGTTGATTTCCCTGAACCAGAGGGACCCATAACTGCAACAAATTCCCCTTTTTTAATACGAATGTTTATCCCATCAATTGCTTTTACAATAGTTTCACCCATCTTATAGTGTTTATAGACATTTCTTAAATCAATAATTACCTCACTCTTTTTATCTTCCCCCATATTCCTTTAAAAAGAACTTTATTATTTAAATTATGTCATTTTACTAAAAATTCTTGGATAGTAACTTTTAAAAACTAAACTTTACCCTAATTACTTATGGCATTTAAAATAAACCTTTCAGAAAAATCTGGAAAGACCTATAAATTAGAGGTAGAAGCACCATTATTAGAAGGAAAATTGCTTCACGATAAAATTAATGGTAAAGATATTTCTGATGACTTAGAAGGTTATGAATTTGAAATTACAGGTGCAAGCGACAAATCCGGTTTTACAGCAGTAAAAGAAGTTGATGGTTCTGGACTAAAAAAAGTATTATTAAGCTATGAAAAAGGAATGCATAAAAGGCCAAAAAGAGAAGGCAAGAAAAAAAGATCTAACTTTAAACCAAAAGGTCTAAGATTAAGAAAAACTGTTCGTGGCAAAATAATCTCAGATGCAATTTCTCAAATTAATCTTAAAACTTTAAAAGACGGAAAAAAACCTTTTGCAGAAATTTTCCCTGAGCAAAACAAAGCTCCGGAAAAAAAAGAAGCTAAGAAAAAAGAATAGTTATAGATATTATAAATTAAATATTTATTTAAACATTGATTACTTCATAATTCTATGAAAGATGAGACCTTTAAAGATTTTCAATCCAAATCTTTGAGTTATCATGATTTATCAGATCCTGCAAAAAAATTATATCTTAATCTTTTAAAAGAAAATTATGAAACATTAGCTCTAAAAGGGATTAAATTAGATTATTTTAAATTTATTGAATTAACTAATTTGCATTTTAATTCATTAAGATTAGCTTGTGAATTTATTATTCAAAAATTAGATGGACAAGGAATTAATGGAAAACATCTGGATGACTTATTAAATAATTCTGGTCTTTTGCCTGAGGATCAAATCCAACATTCTTTTTCAGGGTATGACCCTTATGATAATTCTACCTCTGTTTATAACTTTGTTAAAAAGTCTGGTATTAAAAAAGAATTTATTTCTTATGAAGGTTTAAAAGAAGTTAAAGAGGTTCCTAAAGAAAACATTGTACAAAAGGATAATAAAAAAAATCAATCTGAGAAGGATAATGAAGAAGAAAAATTTTATACAGAAGCACAAAATCGTAAAAAAGGTATGACCCCTGGTCAGCAAAGAAGAGCAAAAGCATTAGGTAAAATCAGGCATTAAAGTGAATTCTAAGTTTTATAACTACTATTAAATAACGAAATAAACAAAGCTTTTATAAAGTCTAAGTTTAATTGAAAATTATGAAAAAATACATTGATAATTTATTAAATAATCCAGAAGTACAAAGAGATACAGATAGATTATATATTATGAGATTAGCAGAAGTTTATCAGGATTTGCAAGAACAAGGAATAACATTAACTCCTGAAAAATTAATTTCTGTTGCAGACGGACATTATAATGAATTACGAGAAGCTTGTAAATATGTTGTAACTGCATTATATTTAGAGGGTATTACTCTTGATGAAGCATTTAATGAACCAAAAAACTACTCTTGTGCAGAATCTGGGACCTCACCAACTAGAACTAATGAAGAAATTATTAATTTTTATTTAACTGGTAATTATAAAGTTGGACCCGCAAGTGAACCAAATAAAGATGAAGATTCAATTAATCAATCAAAACGTGATAAAATTTATGAAATGTTAGAAAGATATATTTTTTCAAAAAATCCTTTTAATTTACCTCTAAAAAATGTTAATCCTGAAAAAGTTGAGTATAAGAAACCTATGTTTAATTTAGAGGAGATATTAAAAGATATTCCGAATCTTAGCTCTCAATATCATAAATAAGTTTTATTTTAATTCTTTCTTTGATCTATAAAAGAAAAAACCAACTATTGCAAATGTCGCAATTGGAGAAGCCCAGGAAGGGATATTAAATCCAAAACTATCAAAAATCATTATAAGACCTAATAAGAATATTGAATACATTGCACCGTTCTTCAAATATTTATATTTCTTAATTTCATTAATTCCTTTTACTGTTAATTGTCTAACAATTATTGCACCTATTCCATTTCCAATAAGAATCAAAGGAACAAATAATGTAAAAGCAAATGCCCCAAGAACACCATCAATAGAAAAAGTCATGTCAATAACTTCAAGGTAAAATATCTTGCTCATATCTGACATCGATGCTTTTCCCTCAAGCATCTGGGTTTCCATCTTAGCTGCATTTTCTTTAAAACCATGAGTGATAAAAAATACAGTCGAGCCTAAAACTGCACTAAAAGCCATTACAGGATTTATTTTAATTGATAACCATACTATTATAGAAAGGATTATTGATATTACTGCAAAAAACCAAACTCCATGACGTTCAATATATTTTTCTCCCCGTAATCCATAATGTTTTGATTCTAAAAACAACCAATGAAAAAATAAGAAGATTAGAAATACTCCTCCGCCGATTAAAAGTACTGGTGCAGACGCTTCAACTATTGCAAGCATTGCAGGATCTGAACTAAGAGCTAAAGTAAAAACTTCTTTAATAGACAAGCTAGGATTACCCATCCAAAATATTATAAACGGCAAAACTCCTCTAACAACAAATACTGCAAATAATATCCCCCAAAATAAAAACCATCGTTTTGCTTTTGCAGACATTGTCGATAATACTTCAGCGTTAATTATTGCATTATCGATACTTGATATTATTTCAAAAAGGACAAGACCGAGTATAATTAGCATTATTGTAATTATATCCATTTTATTTAGAGACAATCATAATTTTAATTAAAATAATTATATGTTATTTATTCTTAAAATTATTGTTCATAGCTATTCTGTGTTACTCCTCGTTAATAACTAAGTACAAAATATTTATAAAGTTTAAATCCTTAAGAAAAACATGATGAGAGAGCAAGAATTAGATAAAGATGTGCAAACTTTATATTCTGCTTATTTGACTCATCTAAAAGAAGAATTCTCTCAAAAACCAAATTATACTGAAGATAAA
>DATDUI010000002.1:0-7340 GCA_035290465.1 Candidatus Nanoarchaeia archaeon
ATTTTAATACTGCAAGAATTACTTTAGAAAAGTTGCTTAAATGAAATCACAATGTTTGGAATCAAACATTTGGAAATTTTTTATATTTAATTTAACTCAGCGAAGACATTATGTCGCAATACTTTCAATTTTTTTCTTAACCTTGCCTGATACAACTGCAAAGCAAATTGGAATTTATTCTTTAGCAGGATATTTAGCATCATTTATTTTAGAAATTCCTTCGGGATATCTATCAGACAGAATTGGCCATAAAAAAGTATTAGTTTTATCTAAAATATTATTGCTTTTTTCAATTCTTTCATTTATTTATGCAACATCTTTAATTTATTTTATTATCGGTTCAGTTCTTTTTGCGTCTTCAGCAGCTTTTGAATCCGGAACTACAAGTGCATTCATGCATAATACATTTATTGAATTAAAACGGGAAAAAGAATATGTAAAAATCATGAGTAAAATTAGTGCAAATGCTTCTTTAGTCGCTGCTTTTTTAATATTAATATTACCATTTACAACAAAGATTTCTATAGTTTTTCCATTAAAAATAAATTTTGTTCTTGATGTAATTGGTTTATTTGTAGCCTTATCATTTGTTTCTCCAAAAGAAAAAATAACTGCTCAAAATGAAGAACCATTGCCGTTAAAAAATTTATTTAAAAAATTATACGGAACAGGTTTTTATTTAATGTCAATATTTTTAGGAATTATTACCGGATTTGTTTTGGCGGTTTCTCCTTATAATGGAGTTTATTTGCAATCCTTGGGTTTTCCTGTAATTTTTATCGGAGTTTTAGTATCTCTCTCAAGAGTTTTCATGTTTTTTTTTGGGCATTTTTCCCATGTAATCGAAAAAAAAATTGGAGCAAAAGATTTAATCTTCTATGAAATATTTTTCTTCACAACATTATGCTTATTAATTTCTTTATACAATAATCCTTATTTAGTAGGTTTCATGATAGTAATTTTAATTGGATATTATCACGCAAGAAAAATGTTAATGACAGGATATTTTCTCGATAACTTTTGCGTGAATAATAAATTAAAAGCAACAATGCTTTCAATTAATGCTCAAATTGAATCTGTCTTTCAGGCAATAGCAATGTTATTTTTAATGTTCTTAATGAATTATTCTTATAAAATTGGTTATTTTTTTGCAGGAGTAATGCTTTTTGTGTCATTAAGTTTAATCTATATACGATTAAGAAAAAGATTAAAATAATTTATTTAACTATTTTAATATCTTTTTTTGTAGGTGGGATATAATTTGGATTAGTTCTGTCACTTAAAAAATATGCTATAACTTTTCCAATTTTTTTTTCAAATGTAGAATCTTTGCATAATTTTTCTAATGTAGGATATTTTGCAGAGTGATAATCTGTATTATTAATCCCTATTGTTCCCCATTTTCCATCTTTTTGAAATGGATAAAGTGAATGTGATTGGTATTTCCCATTTTCTTTATTTTTTTTGTTTAAAATTATTACTAATTCTCTTTTTGAATAGCCATTGTCTGATAATGTTGCATTTGCAAATGTTTGAGCTTCCTCGCAATCTCCCCTAAAAAATCCAAACTTTTTAACATGTTCATGAATTTTTTCAAAAGGTAATTCAAAATTATTTTTTGTAAAATCTGAAGCTTCTAAATCAGAGGTATATCTTGCAAAAGTGTTAAGATACTTTTGTGCCTGTTCTGGAGTTTTGATGTATTTAACTAATTGTTTTGCATCCATTGCCCTAATTTTGTTAATATAATCTTCTGTGGTTTCTGCTTGTACATTTCCTGCTAAAGCTCCTGTCATAGCTAACCCTAAAATTGCCTTTCTTATTGCATATTTCATGTATTATTTATATTATTACTATTATTTATAAGGTTATCCCTTCTTTGGAGTAACAATTCAAAATTATTTAATCTGTCCAGCAAAATAATTTAACTTGTCTGGGATTATAAATTTGCAAATTCGCAGTAATACCCACGGCCTGCACATATAAATTATCTTCAAAATCCTGCATGAATTCACAAAGGTCTTCAAGTTTGCAAATATAAGCATTGCAATTTATATAATTTGGTTTTCTTTCAGCAATTCTTGTTTTTACACTTAATGGAAATTCTGAATCAGATAACTCTAAAGGCAAAATGCTATCTTCTAATTCTAAAACCTCTGTTCTTAATGTTTCATCTAGTTCAATATCCCTTAAAATTGACAATTCTGCATCATAAACTTTTTTAGAAATATCTGTTTTAGCAATATATCCTTCATTCATTAGAACTAAAACTGCTCCCGCAATTAATAAAATTGAAACAAACGCTTCAACAATTCTAATCCATCCTCTTTTTTCGTTTCCCATCATTTTACCAAACTTTAATATTTAAAAATCCGAACTTTATATTCCCTTCTAAATCTAAGTATTTAATTGAATATTCCTGAACATAAACACTTGTAGATAAGTCCCCATTTTCAGTTTCTATCCTTGTACCATTTGCTAATATAAAACTAAACCCAAATTCTGTTCCGGGAGGAATATTAAAAAATTCCTTTACTGCTTCATAATTTGATTCATATGCATCTTTCAAATCCATAATCTTCTTTTGTGTAATGTATTCATCAACTCTTATAATACTCGGGGTTACATTAAATAATGGTTCACATCCAACTATTGGCGGAGATGATTTATTTTGTATACCTATTGAGGAATATATTTTCAAAAATCCACTAAAATTTTTTCCAGTTAGAATCTCTAAATCTTTCCCTTGAAATTCATACGATAGTTTGCTATTATTTTCGTCTTTAATTAAAAGTGAAGTTTCATTAATCAAAGAACCTTTTGCATCTTTTAATGAAATACAATCTTTATTTGGATTAACTGTTGCATTAATTTTAATAGTAATAGTTGTAAGATTAACCGTAAAATTTTCAACTAAAACATCTTTAAGATAATCAATAAATAATGTTTTTTCTTTTTGAATCTTTATTGCCGGCTGTATTGTTGTATATAAAAATAATATAAACAGAACAAATATTACAAATGATAGTATAAAACCTACATGCGAACCCCTTTTATTTAAATGCATATTTATAATACCCAAAAAGAGAATTTAAATCTTTTCTTCCAAGCAACTTTTAAAAATACTCTTCTCTTAATTAAATAAGAGGAAATAAAAATTGGTATCTAAATGGCATATATTAAAAAATTAGTGATGTACGGATTCAAAAGTTTTGTAAGAAAAACTGAAATTCCATTTACTCCCGGGATTAATTGTGTTCTTGGTCCAAATGGAAGCGGGAAATCTAATGTATCTGATGGCTTGTGTTTTGTTTTAGGCAGATTGAGTGCAAAATCTATGAGAGCCGCAAAAGCAAGCAACTTAATTTTTATGGGTACAAAAGACGTTGCTCCGGCAAAAGAAGCATCCGTAGAGATAATCTTTGATAATACTGATAATACTTTTTCATTGATTGAGAAAGAAATATCTATTCGAAGAATTTTAAGGAAAAATGGCCAAAGCATCTATAAAATTAATAATCTAATAAAAACCCGTCAGGAAGTGTTAGGCTTGCTCGCTCAGGGAGGAATTGACCCTAACGGATTTAATATTATCCTACAGGGAGAAATTCAAAATTTTGTTCGTATGCATACTGAAGAAAGAAGAAAAGTAATTGAAGAAGTTGCAGGAATTTCAATTTATGAACTACGAAAAGAAAGCTCATTAAAAGAACTGGGCAAAACTGATGAAAAATTAAAAGAAATTTTAGCGATTTTAAAAGAAAGAACCTCTTATTTAAATAATCTTGATAGAGAAAGACAGCAAGCATTAAAATTTAAAAAATTAGAGCAGGACATTCAAAAATATAAAGCAAGCATAATTTATAATGATTTAACAAAAAAGAAATCAGAAATACAAAAAATTAATTCTGAAATTATTGAAAAAAATAAAGAAATTGAACAGATAAGAAAAATTATCTTAACTATTGAAACTTCTGTAAAAAGTTTTGAATCAAAAATTGAAACAATTAATTTGACAATTCAAAAATCAACAGGCTTAGAACAGGAACGATTAAATCAGGATATTGCAAATTTACGTGCAGAATTAGCAGGAATGATTGTAAAAAGTGAAAATCTTGAAAGAAAATTATCTGAAATTTCAAAACAAAAACAAGAATTAAATGAATCAATAAGAAATAATGAAATTTCAATTAAAGAACTTAAAAAAGAATCTCCGACAATTATTAAAAAAGAAAAAGAAATTCAGGCAAAAAAATTAGAGCTTGAAAAATTAGAAGAAAAAAGAAAAAAATTCTATATGATTAAATCTGAATTAAGATCAATTATTGGAAGATTTGAAGATAAAAATTCATTCTTAAAAAGTCATATTAATGAATCAGATTTTTTATTAAGACAAATTGAATCAATCTCAAAAGAACTTCTCGATAAAAAAATCACCCTTGAAAAAATTGAATCTTTTAAACTAAGTGTAGCAGAAAAGAAAAGTTTATTGGAAAGTTTAGGAAAAAGAGAATCAGAACTTGAAAAAGTAACTTATACTAACGAATATGAAATCGATAAACAGGAAAAATTAATTGAAAATATTTCAAAAATTGATATATGTCCTGTCTGTAAAAGTAAGGTTACAAAAGAACATATTCATTCGATTCATGAAGAAACAATTCCAAGAGTTAGTAAATTAAGAAAAGAAATTGATGAATCTGATAAAGAATTAAGTGAGATTGCAAATAAAAAAGAACTTTTAAAAAAAGAAATTGAAGACTTTCAATTAAAAATTTCTCAGGGTGAATCTGATTTAATGAGAATTTCAGGAATTAATGAAAAAAAAGACCAAATAAAAAATTTGCAGGAAAGAATTGAAGAAGCTAAAAAAGAACTTTTAGAATTAGATAAAAAGAAAAAAAATTTAGACCAGCTTTTTCAGGAAGATTCAAATATTGAACAAAAATATGAAACCGCGAGAATTGAAATCCAGGAAATTTCTTTAAGAAGCGAAGAAAATGTAAATTCTGAGATTTCTTTTAAGCAACGGGAATTTGAACGTGCAAAAATTTCACTAAAACAACTTACACGTGATGAAGAAGATTTAGGCGACGAATTAAAATTAATAAAAAAGAATATTGAAATTAAAGAAGAACTTTTAGAAAAAAATAAAATCAAAGACAAAGAATTAAGCAGGAAATTTGAAAAATTAATTGAAGAAAGAGATTCTTACCAAAAGAAAATAAGAGAAAATGAAATGAATCAATCAACTCATAAAAATAAAATTTATAATATTGATCAGGAAATAAATAATTTAAAAATTAATAAGGCAAGAGTCGACGCTGAAGTGGAGAATTTTGAAAATGAAATGCTTGGATTTGATAATGTAGAAATATTAAAAATTAACAAAGATTCTTTATTAGAAAAATTAAACCACGCAAAAGAAATTATTTCTAATATTGGTTCAGTTAACCTTCGTTCTTTAGAAGTTTATGATGAGATTAAAAAAGAATATGATGCGATTAAAGAAAAAGTTGAAATAATCGAGAAAGAAAAAGAAGAAATCATGAAAATAATTCATGAAGTTGATATAAGAAAGAAAAAAACATTTATTAAAACATTAGATGAATTAAATGAAATTTTCTCGAGAAACTTCTCGCAGTTAAGTGCAAAGGGACAGGTTTCACTTGAACTTGAAAATAAAAAAGATCCATTTGAAGGAGGAGTTAATATTATTGTTAAAATGGGTCAAGGTAAATATTTTGATGTGAAATCTTTATCCGGTGGGGAGCAAACATTAATCGCGTTATCATTAATTTTCGGTATACAGGAATTAAAACCTTATTGTTTTTATATCTTGGATGAAATTGATGCAGCACTTGATAAAAAAAATTCTGAAAGGCTTGCAGACCTATTAAAAAGGTACATGAAACATGGTCAGTATATTGTAATTACACATAACGATGAAATTATCTCCAATGCAACAAATCTTTACGGAGTGAGTATGCACGACGGAATAAGTAAGATTATTAGTTTGAAGGTTTAATTCTAGACAATCTTTTGCAAGGAGTTAATTTATTTTTATAAATATTATTAACCGAAATACAATTAAGAATTTTTAACCCTTTGCCCAATTAAATAAACAATTCCGAAAGCAAGTAATCCAATGACTATATCTATAACCGTTTCATATTTTAAAATTGGCAATAACATATCTGATAATGCAACTCGGCTAATGAGTCCTCCCATTAAATAAATTATTGGGATACCCGGTCTTTCCAAAGCATCATGTCTTAAAATAGCATATGCCCCCCCTAACAAGAAAAATATTCCAAAGAATATTGCAATTTCAAATGCAACATAAGTCATTGCAACGAAGATTATTACTGCAAGGATTTGTTTGTGATGTTCTATCATTTTTTTATTATTGTAATATGTTATATAAATATTCCTTTTATTCAAAATATTCCTTCCAATCTTTAGGAATCTCAAATAAAATTTGTTCTCCATGCAATTTCACTAATCGTTCAATATCTTGTTTATATCTTAAGTCTTCTATAGGGGGCAAATTTTGCAAACTATGTTTTCCGGAGGGATAAAAATCATTAAACCAATTCATTTCTCCATATAATGCATATCCTTCTTGAATCTTTTCTTTATCAGAGATATTTCCCCCTAAACCAAACCAAACTTCATGTGTTAATTCATGGACTACTATTTGATCTGTCTCCTGTTTTTTTCCTGAAAGTTCATCTTTCAAAATATTTAGTGAGTAACTATCTTCCGGAATATAAATATTATCTCTAAATTTTATTGCTAATATGGTTGATTTTATTTTTTGATTGAATAATACCATTGTAAATGGGAAAAACATTAATCTTAACCATAAAGGAATTTCTTCATCATTTAACCAATATTTTAATTTATCTTCAAGTAATCTCTGGCTTTCTTTAACCCCAATTTTTCCCAAATTTAATTTAGTTCGGTCTTCAATTAATGGTTGATAATAAGCAACTTTCCCTCGAACAAAATCAAGATATTCAAGAAATATCTTATCATGTTCAATTCTTTTTGAATATATCATTCAATAATCTAAGAAGAACTTTAAATAAATAGTTTTTGTAAATTAATAAATTAAAAAAAATAAAATTCTTTTTTTGAATTTTTCTATCTTTCCTTTTGTAGCACAGCAGAGCTGTAAATTTTCTATAAAAAGAAAAAAGGAGAAAGAAAAAAAGAAAAAAAATTAAATAAAGTTAGTAATAACTTTCTCCGAATTCTTCAGACTTTTCAGGTTTTTTCCCGATTAAAACAAGTAATACAACTAATAAAACCACAAAGATAATTGCTAAGATAAC
>DATDUI010000003.1:0-5674 GCA_035290465.1 Candidatus Nanoarchaeia archaeon
CAAAGAAAACAAACAAATGAAAAAATGCCTCAAATGTCAAGAGAAGAGGAAATTGGTTTTCACAAAGGTGCATTAAACACATTAGTTAATGAACGAAATGAAATGTTTAAAATGATGCAAAATGTCGAAATAATAATGCAAGCACATCTAAAAAGATTAGAAGAACTTGGTGTAAAAATCCAAACTCAATAAACTTGTGCAAACCAACTTATTCTTTTTATTTTTTTACTTAACTTTTCCTGTTTCTAAAAAATCATGCAAAGCATGAACATCCAAAATTTCATCTAGTAATACATCCCTTGAACTACAATAAATATCAATACCTAAACTAATATAAAACAAAGAATTTTTCTTAATCAAATCAATTCGTGGAGTAATCTCCTCGGATAATTTTCTAATAAATCTAACATTATCTTTTGAAAAAGAAAATAAATTTAAACCTTCATAAGCAAGAAAATAATTATTCTCAGAAACTAGAAATAAGGAATCAATTCTTCTCTTAATATCATTTAAGTTAGAGCCTTGATATCTTTTAAACTTAAAATCAAAATTCCCTTGACTAAATTGATCAAAATGACCTAAATGAAAAATATCAACATTTTGGTATTTCCCATGAATCATAATAAACAACAAAATTAATACATTTATAATTATTATTAAATTAAAACATACTCATTCTTAGAATCATAACCATTTTCTAAATAATTATCTAATCTTTCAAGATTAATAATTTCATCTAAACATCCACTAATTTGTGCCTTTAATTCTAAAGGTCTTGCTGGTTGTGTAGATAATGATAAATGCCCTAAATCTTTTCTTATAAATAATGCATAAGGTATACATGCTTTAGAATCACCCAAATTATATTTCAAACCTTCTTCTTCTTTCAAATAATTTTCAAAAGAATCTTCAAATAATCCATTAATTCTTTCCTGAATTTTTTTTCTTTCATCTTCTAAAGGATTAGAATAAATCAAAGTAAAATTTCCTCTACCTTGTGTTCTTCTTGTTCCATTAACAAATTCTACATTAAAATCATATTTTCCTTTTATCATGTTAAAAATAAATAATTTACACTTTTTTAAATTTTATGTAACTTTTCTGCCAACCATTTGCAGTTTTCAGAAAGTAAATTCTAAACTTTCATTAAGCCATTTATTCCAAAACTTTTCATCATTAATATCAATTTCCATAAAAATTTATTTTTTAAAAATTACCAATTAAAAGAACATGAACAAGTAATTGAATATGTATTTCTTCCACTGCACCAAGTAGTTGTTTGTCCTGGGCAATATAATCCATGGTTACAAGTTCCAGAAGAATGTTCACAGGCATAAACAGAACTTGAAGGATTTCCTGGAATTCCAGACCATCTACAATTATATCTTCCAGCTACAACAGGTTGCCCACATACATCATTTGAAGGTGGAGGTGCACAAGCCCCAGTATTACAACTTTGACTTAAAGCAGGTTTAGGATCTTTACAATAAATTTCATTTAATGGAGTACCATCTCCCCTTGTACAACTAACTGTACGAGTCTGAGTTCCACCATCACAAGAAGCTGAACAACCACCCCATGCAGTAGGAGTCCATACTGCACAAAATTTTCCAACATTAATAGCATTTTGTAAAGTCATCTCATTATCCTCAAGAGTAATTTTAATTTCAGAAGCTAAATGTCCCGGATCTTTTTTTCCGGAATAGGCAACTGCAGAACTCCCGCAAAGACCTTTATTCATTTTTAATGAATCTTCCAAAGTTCTTTCAACACCATTAATAGAAACCCAGATATCTTTTGCAGTATGACCATTATTTTGTGGAACAATTTCTGCAACAGTTCCAGGTAAAGAATCTAAAAATTTTTCACCATTAATTGCTTGTTGAAGAGTCATTCTTGACCCCCCTAAAGAAAATTCAACAATATCAGAATTATGCCCAGGATTAGGAACAGCTAAACCAATAATAATCCCAGTTACTAACATTAAACTTATAAAAATAATTAATTTATTACCCCTCATATAAACTTAAAAGATATTTTGTATTTAAATCTTTTCAAATAACATTATATTTAATTATTCAAAATCTTTTATTTTATCAAACTTTATTGCCCGTCTTTGGTCTTTTTTTTCGGCAAAACTTTTCGCTACATAAATTTTCTTCTTTGTTTTTGGATCTAATTCAGTATAATACATGCAAGTAGAATAAGTCATTGGAGTTGGGGTAAAAATCTGAATAGACTCGCTATTTTTTAATTCCTTAATTTTTTTAGCAAGAGCTTCAGCTTCCTTTTGAGTTGTTCCGGGATGAGCTACCATAAAATAAAACGAAAGTCCCCCGCAATCAAGTTTCTTATACCGTAAAATAAACTCATCAAGGTTACCCTTGTCCTTATTCATAGCTTTTAAAGTTTCTTTTCCGACGTGTTCAGGAGCAATTTTCAAGTTTCCGGAAATATGATTTTTTAATTCGTTAAGATATTCATCAGTAGCTAAATCATACCTTACGCCACTTCTCACAAAAATCTTCTTCACATTTTTTATTTTACGCAATTCTTTCATTAAATTAATTAATCTAGAATGTGAACGATTAAGTTTATTGCAATCAATGCAATTATTGGTGCATTTTGCACAATCCATTCCATACATATTAGCAGAAGGTCCTCCTAAATCATCAATATTTCCTTTAAAGTGAGGCAAAGTTGTAATATATTTAATTTCCCGAATAATTGACTCTTCACTTCTTGAAACAATCTTTTCGTCAGACATCAACTTCAAAGAACAAAAATTGCAATTACCAATACAACCACGATGAGTCACAACACTAAATTCAAACCCTTTCATATTTTCAGGAACATCTCTCTTGAAAGGAAGTTCATAATATTCATCTAAATCACTTGATAGATATTTCGGGAATTTATATTGCAAGATATAAAAATTATCAGTTTTTTGTGCTAAATTTTTGTTTGAGCTAATAATATTTTGCATATCACAAAATTTTTCTTTAGATTTAACTACTTCATCATAACTCGGCAAAACAATAAAATCATTTGGAAGTTCTTTAACCCGAATGCAAGTTCCGGGAATTCCTTCTAAACTTTTTTCTTCTTTAATTCTTAAAGCAATTTCTAAAATTTGTTTCTCTCCATAACCATAAACTAAAATATCAGCACGAGTATCCATTAAAATTGATTTTCTCAATTTATTATCCCAATAATCATAATGAGTAAAACGACGAAGAGATGCTTCAACTCCACCAATAATTAATTTTGTTCCTTTGTAGTTTTCTTTAACCCAATTAGAATAAACTGTAACAGCACGATCAGGAAGTTCTTTTTTATATTTGTCTTTCTCCCAGGTTCTTTCTTTTTTCAAAGCAGTATAATTTCTAAGCATTGAATCAATTGCCCCGGAACCTATCCCAAAAAACAAATTAGGTTTACCAAGTTTTGTAATCTCTGATGATTTTTTTGGAGTTTCAATAACTCCGACTTTATATCCATTTTTTTCAAGTAATCTTTTCAAAATTGCAACACCACAAAGAGGGTGGTCAAAATACTTCTCTCCCAAAATAAAAATTATGTCATAATTCATAGATAAATGACTAAAAATTCAATTAAAAAAGTATCTTTTATAATAATTCTATTTGAATTATTAATTTACTTCTTCTCAAACTGCTCAAGAACTCTTGAATCAGGACTCAAAACATAAACATGATCTTCGGTAAACCTTAAACCACGATAAATTTTTTGCCATAATTCCCTCAACGCTTTATCTTTATAAAAATCCCAATAATGTGAAGGTTGAGTTTTCATCAAAATCTTCCAAAATGCATCCTGAACATTTGGATTCGGATATTTTGTAAAAACAATGCTGTTGCATTCTTCCCCCGGAAAATCAATACCTCTTGCACATCTTGTAGAAAAAAATACATCAATTTCTTTATTTTTAAACTCTCTAACCTTTATGCCAGTTTTATCTTCTTTTTGAGACTCTCTTAATTCTTCTCTGGAAATTAAATTATGCAAATTATAATCTGCAATTTCCTCCTTCGTCGGTAAATCTGTATATGCATTAATATGAATTAAAGCAGGTTTTTTAGCAACCTCAACACATTTATCAAATGCTTTAAGATAATCTTTTCTTGTAAAAGCTCCGTTTGAAAAATTTGAATATTTGCAATCCATTTCTAATCCGGTTCTTTTAGTAGTAATTTGCCCTTGCTGGCTAGTCTCAGCTTCAATTAATTCATAGTCACTAAGCCCGAAAATATTTTTTAAAACTTCTTTAGAATGCAATGTCCCGGACATTAAAACTATAATTTTATTTTTCTCAACCATCTCCTTAAATTTTTTAGCCAAATTTGTAGTAACAATGCTAAACATCAAATTTTCCTCTCTTCGACTAACAGTGATATATGTTTCATCAAAAAAACCATCAAACATTTTAGCTGTTTCAATAGCATCAAATAAATAATTTTCCTCGTCAAACTCCTCAAAAAATTGATTGTTATTTAATAAAATCTTAAGTAAATCATAAATTCCCGTAGATTTAATCTGAATTATCTCCCCTGATCTAAGAGCATCATTAATTTTGTCATCTCTTTTTAACTGTTTTGTAATCTCCAGCATCTCTTTAATAACTTCTTCAGTTTTTTCATTAGAAGTAATTAAATGAACTAAAGAATTTTGTAGCCAATCCAAATTCAAAATTCTTTGATTAGCAAAACTATCTAAAAATTCATCACATTCATCGATAATTTCTACTTCAGTTAAAGGTTTTCTATTCAAAGCAGATTCAAGCTTATACTTTAACGAATTAAAAACAATAACATCAGAATTAAAATATGAATTAAACTGTTCATAAAATTTGCATCCATCTTTGCCTTTATGAAAAATAAAGTTTGTATTATGCAGACCCATATATTTTCTTTTTTTTAAATCACTAAAACTTTTAAGTTCATACATCTCAGGCAAAACAGGACTCCAATAGGGACATACTCCTGCAACAGATGCCCTCGTAACATCTTTTATCTCGTTAAAATCAGTATAATCAATATTTTTATTTTTCTTTAAATATTCCTTAATCTTGTTCCAATTTTTTTCTTTAATTTCAATTTTGCATGGAAGATTATAATTATCCGCCGACATATCCTCTCCGATAATTTTTTTAAGTTCATCATTTTTCCCTGCAAAAATATCATGAAGTTTAGAATTAATCTCTTTTTTTATAACAGGGATAGCATTTTTATTATCCTCTAAAAACTGGCATTTATGATTATTTCTTCCGGTGATTATGCTAATCTTTAATTTTTCTTTTTGTTTATCTTCTTTAAGAAGATATTTTTTTTCAGTATAATCCTCTTTATATTGCTCTTGCAAATTTTTTCCCGGAACAATAATAGAAGTCTTGCCTAGACTTCTTGCAATATTTAAAGCTATACCAGATTTACCGGTTCCACAAACCCCATGAATAAAAATAATATTCTTTCCTCTTTTCACAGCTTCAAGAACTTCATTAACAACATCTTCCTGATTCTTTCCGTTTGAAAAAGTTAACGGCTTCAAAAATTCACCTTCTTTATATAATGACCAATTCATATTTTTTGCACCTCTAAATATTTAATAAAAAATTTATAATCAGTTATAAAGATTAGGGTGATAAAAAAGATTGTTA
>DATDUI010000004.1:0-2499 GCA_035290465.1 Candidatus Nanoarchaeia archaeon
ATTATCTTTTGATGGAGTTATGAAAGGTTCAAACCCTTACATTGCTACAGCAGTAGATATGTTCCTTCAATCAATAAATGATACACATAGAATCGCAACTCAAAAAGATTTAGAAACAAATCTTGAAATGTTTAAAGGTTTTTATGAGGATACTGGTTTAGTTTTAAGACGTTTAAATAACCCAAATAAAGACAAAGCAAAATATCTCTATGAACAGATTAGAAAAGCAAATTTTACTTTACCGATTTTTTTCGATTTAAGAGGATTAAAATTAGATGCAAATTTAAATTTTAATCTAACTGAAGAATCAAGATATAAAACTGCAAATTGCTTGAATTGGGAACGTGGAACGAAATACTCAAAAATAGATGAATTTGGATTGCCTAAAGAAAAAGATAAAAATTCATCGCGACAGATTTATACATTTAAAGATGGGCTTGTCAGGTTGTATCTTGATAGGTTTCTAGACTTGAACTCGTATAACGAGAACTTGGAGTATTCTTATAGCGGTGGTAGGGTGGTGGTTTCCACCAGAGGCGATGCACCGTAAAATTAAAGGAAAATAAAAAAAATGACAGATCTACAAAAACTCGAACAAAGATTAAATCAAGAAAAAAACAGGTATGGATTAGTCGGAGCTAAAAGAGCAAGAGTTTTGGAATTTGCCGATGCTAAAAATGAAATCACTGCTCACATAAACCCAGAAAATTGGGAAATTGAAGTAATTCTTAAAACAGGATATAATCCTATTCAAGATGAATTTCAAAAGAAATATGCTGATGCTAAAAATATAACTGACGGATTAGAAACAATGGTTCTGCATATTGGTTCTCTTCATGAAGTTGCACACTGGGAATTGCCTTTCGGTTCAAAAAGAGGTTGCCCATTTGATATTTATAATCATGATAAAATTGTTGAAGGAACAAAGAAAGGTTTACCAAAAGATAAAGAATCTTTTGCGAATTACCTTGCTAATGCCTTTGAAGATACCATCATTAATCCTCGGTGCAGAGAATATAACGGAGATTTTTCAGGGCAGGTTTTATTTTGGGATAAAGAAGGATTGAAGTGTGAAAAAGAAAAAGGAAAAAAAGGATTTACTCCCTTGTATGAAGCATTTGTAAGAGTAAATATGCATTTGTGGGGAGACACATTCGATAAATCTTTTATTGAAAGGCATTATACAGAAAATCAAAAAGTTAAGAAAGTGGTTCAAGAAATAATTAATGGTCTAAACTTTGAAGAAAATATCCTAGATACTTCTCCGTTATTTGAAAAAGGAAGATGGCAAAAAATGGCAGAAATTTATGCAAGAGAAATGTCTGAATTGCTAGATGAAGTGCCTCCGGAAAAATTATCAGCTTATGACTCTCAACAAGGGCAAGGTTCTGGAGAAGATGGAAAAAAAGCTGGAAATGGGATTGAAAAAAAGTTTGGAACAAAAGAAGGTAAGGAAGGAGTTGCTTACGGACGATATGTTTCCGGAGAAAAACAATCTCCAAATTTCAAAAGTTTTGATCAATTAGATTTACTATATCAAAAATTAGCAAAAAGTATTCCTGTAAAAGTAGAAGCAGTTACACGAGATTCTTCAATGGAGATTTCCCCTCTTAATTACAGACGTTTTGACCCTGAAGAAGATAACCCCCTAAAGATTAAAACTTCAAAATTTTTCTTTGATGGAGATGGATTTCATTTTGCATATCCAAATCAACCATTAACCATAGAATTTAAGCAAAAAATTCAAAGAAAATCTTTTCCGGATTTTAAACTGGTAGTTATAGATAATTCAGGGAGTATGAGATTAAATTCTAAAAATGAATCTGCATCTTCTGGAGAACCAAAAAATATTGGTAGTTCTTCTTTTATTCCTTGGGGGGATGGTTCAAAATACCATTTTGCTTTGATGGGTTATTATGGAATTGAAAACTTTCTGCAAAATCAAGGAATTGCTCCATATATTGGGCATGGTGTTTCATTATTTTCTTCAGGAACAAGATTTAAAAAAGGAAGTTATAATGAATTAATTGAAACAAGAAAACTTTTGTTAAGTCCAGACTGGGGGTCTACTAATTTAGATGCAAAAATATTGGAACAAGCATTAGACGGACCAGAAAGTTTTATGCTTTCTATTTCAGATGGTGATGTTTTTAACTGGTCTTCTGAAAAAGCAAAAATTAAAAAATTAATAGAGCAAAATTATTACGCACATATTCAATTAGGTCCAGAAACTGCAATGACAAGAGATTTAAAATCATGGGGGATTCCTGTTTTTAGTGTGAATTCAGGGGAAGATTTATCTAAATTAATGGTAGATATAACTAAAAATGCTTACAATCCATTTATTAAGGAAGTTAAAAAATAAAAAAATGACACTAATAATCCCCAAATCAATACATGGAAGAAATGCCGAAGAAGATTATAAAAGAGTAATGGAAAGAAAAGAACCAACACTTCCACCATTCCAAAAACCTAAAATTAGTATTCCTTCTGGAGATT
>DATDUI010000005.1:0-9964 GCA_035290465.1 Candidatus Nanoarchaeia archaeon
GAAGGTTTGATTGATGAAAAAGGTTAAGAAGTTCTTTTTCTAAAGGATTATTGTATTGATTAATGAGTGTGGTTTGTGTCATACTCCTATCAATACTTTGTCAAATAATTATTTTTCGGTTAAACTCTGGACAGAGCCTAAATTCTAAATAATAACCTTATTTTTTAGCTTTCATCATAACTGCTAAAGCCACAGCAATCACAACAACAAAAGTCACATTAGTCCACAAAGTATTACTCCAAGATTGTTTGAACAATAATAAAACTACATTATCCCACGTTCCGGTCGCCCAAAATACTGCAATTGTAACCGCAATAAAAATTCCAAATCCAGTTACCCATTTTACACCGTTATTAGTTAAAAAATCCTTTGATAAATCACTTCCGGAAGCAAAACCCCATAAAAGCAAACCAACAAAGACAATAACTATTGCAACAGTTAAGAATAATACTAAATTATGAACAATATCTTTTGGGTAGGCTGCCCCAATAAAAACAAAAGCAATAACAAAGGCAACAATTGAATCAATTTGTTTATTATCACCAAGAAGCTTTGTTTTACCTAATAAAGCAAAAACTAAAGTCCAAATCAATAAAAACGGAAAAGCAAATTGCGTAAAAATCCAATGTTGAAAAATTGTTTCCTGCACCATCTTTTTTAAATTTTAAATAAATTAAATCAAATCTTGATCAAGGTCTTCCATCTCTGGTCCGGAACTTGGTAAAGCCGATTTACTTATAATAAAAATATCATTTACAGCTCTTACAAATTGATGAGGAATAATAACACCCCTAGCACCACCGATTAGAGACATTACACTATTTCCTACTTTAATCCTCCAGCCATCAATCCTGTTTTCATGAAGATTTACTTCTTCAATTTCACCAAAAAAATCTCCTGAATCAGTATAAACCTTTGTACCAAGTACTTCAGATATTTTTTTAACTATCATACTAAAATATTATCTGAAATGATTTAAATACTTTTCCGTTATTTAGTCTATAATTCAAAATAGAAGCTTTTGATTTTTCTATCATTTGGAAGTTCAAAGATTATTAAGAGGGAATCCAACATCAAAAAAATTTAATTCTGAATAAAACTCCAAAATAATAAGTTTTATAATAAATGCTTTACTCTTTTTAATATGCTAAATAAAAATGAAATAATTTCAATCTCAATAATCACGCTAATATTAGCTTTTACAATTAGCTTAATACAAACAACTCAGGCATTTTTACAGATGTTGTTAATAGTCTTTTTAGTTTTAATAGTAAATATCACTGCAAAAAAAATAACCAGTTTTTACCTTGATTCAGAAATCGAAATAAAAATGTGGGAAATCTTAAGATATGGATTTCAAGCCCATAAACAGTTCAAAAACCCTTTTCCTGCAGGGGTATTTGTTCCATTAATATTAATAGCAATAACATTAGGCAAATTAAAATGGATGGCATCACTGGTTTTTGAAGTCAAAGCAAAAACATATAGAGCTGCAAAAAGATATGGAGTTTATTCATTTTCTGAAATGACTGAATATCACATTGCATTAATTGCAGCATCGGGAATTATTGCAAACTTAATATTTGCAATTATTGGATACTTAATAGGATTCCCGGACTTTTCAAGAATAAACATTTATTACGCATTTTTCAACCTTTTTCCAATTTCAGATTTAGATGGTAATAAAATATTCTTCGGAAGTTTAATCCTTTGGAGTTTTATCACATCAATAACACTTATTGCATTAGGTTTTGCAATTTTATTAGTATAAAAATTTTTAAATCCAAAAAACAAACAAATAACATGAAAAAGACAGAAAAAATATCAAATTTATTTAAATCTAAATCAGCAACAGTATCTTTTGCAATAATTGCATTAATTAGTGGAGCATTTTTTATAAACAAAGGAATTACAGGCAATGTAGTATTAACAACAAAACAACCATTTGACATTGCATCTTTCATCGGATTATTATTAATAATTTGTTCAATTATTTTAGCAGAATACAGCATTAGAAATAAAAAATAATTATTTATTTTTTAATTTCACAATTAAATTTTAGAGTAATTTCTTTGGCAATTCAGATATTCTAAAGGGCGGGTTTGCGACGAAAAGTCGCATTTAGAGGGAATCCCTAAAATCAAAAAAACTTAATTCAGGACAGAGCCATTAATTACTAAACCTATTTATACATTAAAAATTTTAAAAAAAGATGTCAGAATTTCTAAAAGATATAACCCCAAGAGAATACCAGCAAAAAATATTTGAAACATGCATTAACAAAAATTGTTTAGTAGTGCTTCCAACAGGATTAGGTAAAACATTAATCGCTTTAATGCTAACGATAAAAAGAATGCAAGAATATCCCGGAAAAAAAGTAGTTTTCCTAGCCCCAACTAAACCATTAGCAGAACAACATATAATTTCTTTTAAAAAATACTTGCCGGAATTATTTGCAGATATGCAATTATTCACAGGAGCAATTAATTCAATAGAAAGAAAAAAGATTTGGCAAACAGCAGATATAATTTTTTCAACGCCTCAGTGCGTCGCAAATGATTTACGAAAAGAATTATACAGTTTAAAAGACGTATGCTTATTAATTGAAGACGAAGCACATCGATGCGTAAAAAATTATGATTATAATTATATCGCAAAAAGATATATCACACAAGCAGATAATCCGAGGATAATGGGACTTACAGCTTCACCCGGAAATGAAGCAAGTAAAATTAAAGAAATCTGCAAAAATTTATCTATTGAAGAAGTAGAACTAAGAACAAGAGATAGTCCGGATGTTAAAAAATATCTTCAGGAACTGGAATTTGAAAAAATAATGATTGATTTCCCAATAGAATTTCAGGAAATGAAACATGTTTTATTAAAGTTATATGATAGATATGTTGAAGAATTAAGATATAGAAAAGTTCTTTTTGGACCCGCAAATAAAATAACACTAATCAAACTTCAACAAACAATAATGGGAACATTAGCAAGGGGAAATCATCATAATTATAATTATCTTCTTGGAGCAAGTGCTTGTGCTCAGGCGATAAAACTTCAACACGCCCTGGAGCTTTTAGAAACACAAACATTAGAAAGTTTTAACAAATATCTCAAAACATTATTTAATCAGGCAGCAAAAAAACAAAGTAAAGGAGTAGTTAAGTTAGTTGCAAATCCGGAATTTAATTTTATATTTATGCAATCAAATGAATTACTTGCAAAAAAACAAGAACACCCAAAATTAAAAGAATTAGAAGAAATAATTAAAAAAGAAAATCAAAAAAGAATTATTATTTTTACTCAATTCAGAGATACGGCGACAATAATATCTGAAAAACTTAACAAAATAGAAGGAATAAAATCAAAGATTTTTGTAGGACAAGCTAAAAAAGAAGGCACAGGTTTATCACAAAAAGATCAGAAAAAAATCATAGAAGATTTTTCAGCAGGAGAAATAAATGTATTAGTAGCAACATCAATTGCAGAAGAGGGATTAGATATCCCTGAAGTCAATGCCGTAATTTTTTATGAACCCATACCATCGGCAATACGAGCAATCCAAAGAGCAGGCAGAACAGCAAGATTAAAGAAAGGAAAATTAATAATGCTAATTACAAAAGGAACAAGAGACGAATCTTTTTATTATGTTTCAAAAGCCAGAGAAAAACAAATGCATTCAGCAATAGAAACAGTCAAACAAGGACTCACAAATAATATAAAAGAAGAAGTCCAAAAAACATTATAAAAAATTTTGGGGATGTGGGAATTCAAATTAATGGTGGATTTATTAAATCTTACACAAACTTTTTTATAAAATTAAAAATTCAAAAAACCATTTAAAAAAATCTATTTACTTTTTAATAATCCATGAGCAATACTTTCTTTATAACCTGCTGAAGAAATTTTAATAAAATCAACCTTGCCCCTCAATTCTAAGATAGTTTTTGCACCAATATAAGTCATTCCCGAAGCAAGACCACCAAGAAACTTTTTTATAATCGGTTCAATTTTACCTTTATGAAGAACCCTTGTTTTTTCTCCTTCAATATGAACTATTTCATCTTCACAACGACCATCAAGTTTTAATCTTTTAAGTGTCGCATCATAACTTGCCATCCCCCTATAATCCTTAAACTCTTTTCCATTGATATTAATTAATTCACAAGGTGTTTCTGTTGTACCAGCTAAAATATGCCCTACCATAACACAGTCTGCACCGGCACCAATAGCTTTTGTAACATTTCCTGGAATTGTAATCCCCCCATCTGCACAAAGAGGAATTTTCCCTTGCGTTTCTTCATAAACATCAATTATAGCCGTAATTTGAGGTACACCCACTCCAGTCATCATTCTAGTTGTACACATCGAACCCGGACCAATTCCAACTTTAATTGCATCGGCACCTTTTGTTAAAAAATAGTGAGCAGCATCTTTTGTCGCAATATTACCAACCATAACATCAATAAAAGGATAATGTTCTTTAATCCAATCCAATGCTTTACCGACATATTTTGAATGACCATGAGCAACATCTAAGACTAAAATATTTACTCCTGCATCAACTAATAGTGGAACTCTTTCTTCTAAATCTTTAACACCAATTGCAGAAGCACATATCAAACCTTCTTCTTTTACTTTTATAACTTCCTTTACTTGATCATTAATAGACATGAATCTATGCAAAACACCAAGACCACCAAGCTTGCCGATTGCAATAGCCATACGACTTTCACAGATAGTATCCATGTTCGAAGCAATAAAAGGTATGCTTATCTCATAATTTCTTGTAACTTTTGTTTTAAAATCAACATCTTTTCTTGACTTAACCTTATTGTATTTTGGAACAATCAAAACATCATCAAAAGAATAACCCCCGCCAATAACCCTTGCCATAACTAAAAAAATAAAAAAGAGTATAAAAATATATTTATGAAAGAAAGATAAGGTTTTAATTAAAATATATATTTAATCATAATAATTCTTTATAAGCCAGATAAATAAAAACTATTATGGTGAAAATAACAATTGCAGGATTGCCTGGTTCTGGAAAAACTTCCCTTTTGCATAAATTATCCTATCATTATAAAGTTAAACCAATTTCAATAGGAGACATGAGAGGGGAATTTGCAAAAATACACTATGGAGAAAATATTGACCAATTAAATCAAAGAAGACAAAAAGATCCAAGCGTGGACACAAATTTTGATGAATATCAAAAAAATTATATGCACAACACAAAATCATATATTATAGAAGGAAGAATTTCATATCTTTTTGCTCCTGAGAATGCAATAAGCTTATTTTTAACTGCAGATGCATTGACCAGAGCACAAAGAATTTTTAAAAGACAAAGATTAGATGAACAGCATTGCAATACACTGCAAGAAGTGGTTCAAATGTTAAACACAAGAATGCAAAGCGACAAAGAATCATATCAAAAATTATACAACACAAATTGCTATGATGCATCAAATTTCGATATTATAATTGACACAACAAGAACCGATGAAGAACACGTTTTTAATGAAACAATATTAAGAATGAATAAGCATAAAAAATTACTTCAGCAATTAAAAAAATAATCCTAAATTAAATAAATGACAGAATTTCACGATATTTTCTCAAGAAAAAAAGAAATAATAAAAAAAGAGAAACCGATTGAAACAAAAGAAATAATAAAAATAGATTATAGAGAACAAAACAGTTTTGTCCCAACAAATTTAAAAAAGTTAGGTTATGAAATTGAATTCTTAGAATTAAAAGTTGCGGATTATATTGTTAAAGATGTCGCAATTGAAAGAAAAACAGTTTCAGATTTTTTATCTTCAATGATCAATAAAAGATTAGCCCACCAATTAGAAGAATTACAACAGTATCAAAATAAACTTTTAATTATTGAAGGAATCGAAGAACAGGAACTTTATAACGACGATAATTTAAAAGGAATAAATGCAAATGCAGTTAGAGGATTCTTATTATCAATTTTATTAAAACACAATGTGCCAATAATTTTTTCAAAAAATCAAAAAGATACAGCAAAATTTATCGACATCCTCGCAAAACGGCAATCAAAAGAAGTTTCATTAAATGTAAAAAAAAGAACATTAAAACCAAATGAACAATCACAATTTATTATAGAAAGCTTTCCGGGAATTGGGCCAAAGACCGCAAAAAAACTTTTAATAAAATTCAGAACAATAAGAAAAATAATAAATGCACCGCATAATGAATTAAAAAAAATAATGGGAAAACAAGCAACAATAATTAAATCAATTATAGACCAGCAATATATTATCCATAAAGAACAAAATTAAAATAAATTAACTTTCATAGAATTTAGATTAATAAGACAATCCTCTTTATAATCAGACAATGCTTCTAATGTACCATTTAAAATAATTGGTGAATCATATTTATTTTTAGCTAAAACTTTCGGAGTCTCAGGAAGAATTGGATCATTATCACGAAAAGCCAAAGGTTCATCACAATATGCAACAATTCCTTTAAGAGATAACCCTTCAATAACTCTTTGGGTCAAATCTAAATCAGTTTTATTGCTGATAATTCTAAATAAACTACTCCTACCCATAATATTTTTTCTAAAATCCAATGCTTCAGAGGCTTTCGCCGAAATTTGTTTTAGACTAACAGAAGAATAAAAAGAAAAATCCTCTTCAGGATAAACTAAAAATAAATACCTTAAATCAACATTATATATCCCTCTTTTGGGTTTACCTTTAACAATAAATGATTTTAAACCATGAAGATATAACATTTGCTTAAAAGGATGAAAATCTAAATCACCTTTAAATGTTTTTTCAGGAATTATCCCAACAGCTCTTGTATTCCTTAAACCAAGATTATTTTTAAAACCATATCCGATTATTTCATCAACAGCATATTTAGCATAATCAAAGGATTTTTTCATTAAAATATATTTAATAAAATTAAATTTATAAAACTATCTTTTATAAAAATTTAAATAGATTCAGCTAAAATCTTCGCACATAATTGAAGAGTAATTTTATTAATATCTTTTTTAGAATTAATTCCAACTAAATCTAAAGCAAACAAATTTTTCATTTTATTAATCCTTTGAATTAAATAAATAAATTCCCTGCTACTAAAACCACCAACTTCCGGAAAAAAAGTTCCCGGAGCATAAGCAGGATCAATTGAATTAAGATTAATTGAAACATAAACTATTTTTCCGCTTGTAAATTCCATTATTGAATCACAAATATCTTCCATATTATCAATAAAAGAATTCATTCTAATAAACTTAATATTATTTTTTTTCAAAAATTCAAGTTCTTCAAAATCAAGATTTCTAACTCCGACTAAAAGAATATTTCTTTTTGGAAAACCGTCCTCGATTAATTTTTTCAGCCATGTATGATTAAAAGAATTTTTGCATTCAGCATGTGAATTAAAAATTACTAAACAGGGTTTATTCCCGGAATTTTGAACAAAATCAAAAAAAATTCTGGTTAAAGAATAATTAATAGAATTTTCTTCATTAATAAAAAAAGCCTTTGAATTTTTCCTAAAAATTTCAAAAATAAAATTATAAAGAGTTTCGTTTAATTCATTAAAATTCTTTTCAAGAATAAAACTCTCAATGTCTAAGCTATTAAAATCAATTAATTTTCCATCTTCGTTTAACTTAATATTTTTTAAAAATTCAAAAATAATATTAAAAGTATCGTCAGTATCATTTTTTTTAGAAAAGTTTACAATTTTCATCTTAAAACATAATTAAATTTTTGGAACTAAAGCAAAGAAACTATAATTATCAAGGACACTTTTTGCAAGTTCTTTAACATCCTTTAACTTAACAGAGGTGATATGATTTTCATAATCATAAAATGAAAATGCATCTCCATGAATTTCACTCACTAAAAGATTAACCATTTGATCCTGTGAATCTTCCATAGAAATTTGATAATTGCCAATTAATTGATTTTTAACCTGACTTAATTCCTCTTCAGTCAATTTATTGCTCACTTTTTTAAATTCATCCAAAATTAATCCTTTTATTTTTTCAACATTCTCTTTATTTGTCCCAACATAAATGAAACTATAAGCAAAATCTTTGCTAATATCAGCTTCACCTTTTACTGCATAAGCCAAATTCCTTTTAGCCCTTATTTCCTGAAATAATCTTGAAGACATTCCCCCGGCCATTAAAGTAGTTAAAACCTGTGCAGCATAATTTTTTTCATCATTAACCAAAGGAGAATGATATGCAAAAACTAAATTTGCCTGATCAATACCTTCTCTTTCTTCAATTTTAAAATCTTTTTTTAACTGAACATCAATTTTTGGAATAATACCTTTTTCTTTTCCAAAACTTTTTTGTGCAAATTTAACAATTTCATCAAAATCCGCATCACCGACAACAGCCAAAACTAAATTATTAGGTCGATATATCTCATTAAATTTTTTAACGATTTTTTTTCGATTAATAGAATTCATAGTCTCATAAGTTCCTGCAAGATTCATCCCTAAAGACCCTTCATATAAAACATCTTTTAAACCATCAAAAACATGTAAACGAGGATTATCTTTATGCATTTTAATTTCTTCAAAAATAACTTCACGTTCTTTTTCTAATTCGACTTCATCAAATAAAGGATTTTTAATCATATCGCTTAAAACATCTAAAGCAATTTTCAAATGACGACTTGGCATCTTGCACCAATAAGCAGTAACCTCTTCACCAGTAAAACCATTTAATTCTCCGCCATTTTTTTCGATTTCTTCAGAAATCTTTTTCAAGTCTCTTGTAGGAGTTCCTTTGTATAACATATGCTCGATGAAATGTGCAATTCCTTTTTCTTCAATAGATTCATTAATCCCGCCAAATTTAACTGCAATCGCCACACTAACAACTGGAAGATTCCTTTTTTCAAAAAGAATAACCATGCCATTATCTAACACCTTTTTATAAAAATTTTCTTTCATATTTTAATTTCTAAACAAAAATTTGGTAAATTTTTAAAAAAATTAGAATATATAAATATATAGCTAAAAAATCAAAATAAAATAAAATATGCTAAAGCACTGCATGCAATAATAACCAAAATAATCATCCAAATCCACCATTTTTTCCAAACAGGAGACATACCCTCAACAGGCATCTCAGAAGCAGGCTGTTTTGGTATAGGATTAATATTTGAATTCATTAATGAATTATTTTGCATATTTTGTTTTTGTCCCATTATTTTCACCTCTTTTAATTAATAAGTAAAATAAATTAAGAATTATAAATATTTACTTTTTGCAAAAAATTACATAACGCTCACTTCCAATCTCTTCATCATCTAAAATTTTAAAATTATCTTTAATAAAATTAATAATCCAATTTCTTTTAACATTAAATTTCTTTTTTGCAATCAAACTTTTTGTCGCAAAACTAACAACAACCTTATCAGCCAAAGGAACAATTTCATTTAATAATTCTTTTGAATAATCTCTTTTTAACATTTCCAAAGAATCCAATGTTTTAAACAGGAAAATAATTTTATCTCCTTTTTCTTTTTTAATAATTTCAACAATTTTTTCTTTTTCAAACAAACTTTCATGAATAACTTTTGCAGGATAATTATTTTTAGCAAAATAATGATTTTGCAAGTCAACTAGTTGACCAACAGCCTCAACACCAACATATTTTATCTTTGGATTTATTTTTTTAAATAAATCATAACTAAATCCATTTATCCCGCAACCTAAATCAAGGATAGTTATTTTTTTTCCGCTTCCTTTCAAAATCTTTTCATAAACTTCAGAATAAAAATCTAATCGTTCTTTTGTTGATAAATGCTTTCTTAAAAACCATTCTGGACTTTTCTCTTTAACATTTAACAATTTGTCTGAAACAAAAGCAGTATACATTTTCCTTAATAAATCCCGAGTTAACTTAATCTTTTCTTCTTCAACATATTGATCTTTATCA
>DATDUI010000006.1:0-2647 GCA_035290465.1 Candidatus Nanoarchaeia archaeon
ACTTTTTTAACAGCCTTTTTTTTCTTTTTCCCACCTCTAGCCATCTGAGCTTCGCAAACATTACCACTACCGTCTACGTAATAAAGATAGCCTGGTTTTCTTACAACAACATTCTTAACAATTACTTTTCCCATCTTTAACACCTCCTTTTAAATATTATAATATAATAACCACAGAGGAATATTTAAACCTTTCGAATTCTCGTCGAATAAGCATTGTTAAATTCAGGTTTATCAAGGAGAAATTTTACCAAATATTTATTTTTTTTGTTAATCGGAATTTCAATTAGCCTCGACCAATTTTTTTTTATATTAACATGCAATGAAAAAGGCTTAACAAATGTTATATCTATCACTGAATTATTCTTATCCAGCCATACGGCAATAAAAGGGAAAAATACAAATACCGAATGAATGCCTAAAGAAGCTGATTTGCTATAATTGAATAATAAGACCTTTGCATTTTCCCGTCCGGAAAACATTAAGCCTACACTTTCACTTATCCATGAAACTTTGAAAACTTTTAATGAAAATTTTTTTCTCTTATTATAGAATGTAATTTTTTGCTGTTTCATTATTTAAAAAATTGCTTTAAGAAATTTAGGTTATTTTGATTATTTTTTTTTAGTAAGTCTAAACCCAGTGAATCCGGCGGAGTTTGTTCTTTTTTCCTTAAAATATACTCTTTATAGCAGATTGTAACATTTCTGTCTGTAACAACGTCGTGGTGCTTAAATCCTCCCCCGAAAGATTTGGGTATGTGCATTAATTCATGTATAATTACCTTGATTTGTTCTTGAGGATCAAGGTTGTCAAACCTTTCTGACAAAAATTCCAGAGCGTAAAAGGGTTTTATCCCTATAGCTTTTTGCATTAATTTTCCCAAAGCATGGCATCTTGCAATAGTTCTGCTTGAAGAAGTTCCGTATCCCCTAAGACATTTTACTCTTTCCATCTGAATATGCGGGAATAATAAGAAAGAAATTTCTTCAGCAATTATCTGTAAATCAGGAGCAAATTCATATTTCATATAGACTTATGTTTCAAAAACTTTATATAATTATCTTATTATTTATATCGATGATTCAAAAAATAAAAGAAAATGTATGGAAGATAATTTTCGAAAAAAATTTCGGTTCATGTGTTTATTTTTTGAAAACTGATAATAAAAATATTTTAATTGATACTGGGTCAAAAGAAAACGAAAATGAACTAAAAGAATATTTAAAAAAAATTGGCAGTTCTCCTGCAAAAATTGATGTTGTATTATTAACTCATGATCATTGGGATCATTTAGGGAATATAGGTCTTTTTACAGAAGCAGAAATTTATCATCCGATTGAATTAAAAAATTATTTGCCGGAGATAAAAACAATTAAAATCATTAAAACCCCCGGACATACGAGGGATAGTGTTTGTTTTTTATACGAAAATATATTATTTTCCGGAGATACTTTGTTTGATGATGGATATATCGGAAGAACAGATTTTCCGGAGAGTGAACCTGAAAAAATGCAAGAATCTTTGAAAATACTAAAAAAAATAAATTATGATATTTTATGCCCCGGGCATAATCTTTAAGCGATTAATTCTAAAGTTTTTAGTTTTGAACTAAAACCGGATTTTATTTTTACATTACAGGAAAAATATTTTTTGAGCATTTGCTGTATTTTTAAGTTTGCTTTATTGTCAATAGGCTTTTCTTTTAGCCAAACTTCATAGAAATGGTCATCAATTTTGTTTATTTTTTCCTGAGAAGAGTTTGAATGAACTTTGATTTTAATTTTCATTAAATAAGAAATAAATTTATTCTTTAACTTTTTTGTCTTTTCTAATCCAATTGACTTTTCTTCTTTTCATCATCATGTTTTTTCTGCATTTTGAAGAACATAAATAATTAACAGTTCCATCTTTCATTACCAGAGTTAATCCTCTTGGGAATTCGTAATTTTTTTTGCAATAAACACATCTTGGCATTTTAAGTATATGCTCCTTTTGTAACTTTTGATTTTACTCTACGAGCTTCAATTTCAGTTTCTCTTAGCATTAATACATCACCAATTCTTACTGCTCCACGAATATTTCTTCTCATTGATCGACCTTTATCTCTTCCGGATTGAACTAAGCATTTAACTTGTGTAATTTCTCCTCTAAAACCAGTTCTTGCGATAATTTCCTGAACAACTGCAGAAGCTACTTCACCAGTTATTTTATCACTTACTTTTGAAGCTTTTTGACTTTGTTGTTGTTGTTGTTTTTGTGGTTTCTGTGATTTTGCCATTTTATTTTTTTAAATATGAATCTTATTTCACTTACAGCGAATTTTTCAAAAATTTCTCTATTTAGATTTAAATGAAGAGATATCTGAACTTGCATCGCCTGCTTCAATTACTGCAACAGATGATGCTGAAACTGGAAGACCAACTGCGATTCCTAATTTTTGTTTGCTGTCAACTTCTGCATAAGGTATCTTTTTTTCCTTACATAAAACAGATAGGTGTGCAACAATTTCTTTTGGTTCTACATCGCCAGCGTAAGCAACAAATTTAGCAGTTCCTCTTTCGATTGCTTTTGTTACTTCATTTGTGCCTTTTTCGATTTTTCCAGTATTCTTCGCTTTTTCGATTATTTTGTATGCGTCCATTTTT
>DATDUI010000007.1:0-2106 GCA_035290465.1 Candidatus Nanoarchaeia archaeon
TATATAAAAGAGATAATGAATTATTAAAATGAAAAAAATATTTTATACAATTATAAATAATTCTTTTTTAACCCGCTTTTCAAAGTCGCCACGCGATAGACGAAATAAAAAAAACTTATTCTATCTCACTAAATCACAAATCACTCCCTTACCCCTATCAAATTTCAATCTCAAAAAAATTCTTCATTAACTTAAATCATTAAAATGATAAAAATTAATTCTATAATTCTTGATGGTAAAGTATATAGTTTAGGGTATAAAGTTGTCACAAAAGATCTAAAATCTCTGGGAATGCATAAAAATCCTAATATTGTACAATATTCAATAAACAAATGGTATTCTGAACCCGATCAAATAGAATATGATGAAAAAGGTAGAGGAGGAATATGGGTTGCAAGAACTCTATCAAGTGCCAAAACTATCCAAAAAAATTATCCTAAAGAAACAAGAATCTTTCGAACTGCATTAGACAAGATTCTGCATTTTAATGGTAATAGCCTAAAAACTGACAGAATTAATATGTTTGAAGAAGTAAGTGATATTGAAGATTATTCTTCAGAATTCTTTTGCTATACAAAAACAAGATAAAAGACACAAACTAAACAAATTAATAAATAATTATATTTACTCAAATAATGGAAGTTAAAATTCAATTTGCAACAATCAAAAATCTCAAGGAGATTCAATATTTAAACCACCAACTTTGCATAAAAGAAAATAAGGAATTTGATGCGACAATTAATCCCGATTATTCTATTCAAAAACAAGGAGAAGAATATTTTAAAGATAGGATAAACAATGGTTGTACGTTAATTACAATTGTAGATGGCAAAGTTATTGGCTACTTAATTGGTTCAATCTCCAATGCTGAAGATTATAGAAATCTATCTAAAATCGCAGAAGCAGAAGAGATGTTCATTCTTGAAGATTATAGAAGTATGAAGATTGGAAAAAAACTTCTTCAGGAATTCGCAAAATGGTGCAAATCCAAAAAAGTTGAAAGAATAAAAGTAGTTGCCTATGCTCAAAATTCTAAGGCCATTGAATTTTATCGTAGAGAAGGATTTAAAGATTATGATTTTGTTCTTGAAAAAGAAATTTAACACACACATCTCTATATAACCCTCAAATCTCCTTAACACTTCATAATCTTAAACCAACACCATTAAAAATCAATTCTTCCATTAATTGCCATGATTAAAAAAGCAGTGGTATTGTTCTCAGGAGGATTAGATAGTAGACTCACTGCAAAGTTACTTGAAAAACAAGGATTTGAAATTCATTTAGTTTTTGTAAAATTACCTTTTGGAGGAGGATGCTGTAATGATATACCCTGCATAATAAACTTTGCACAAACCCAAGGATATTATCTGCATATAATTGACGCAACAAAAGGACAAAAATTTAAAGAATATTTAGAATTAACAAAAAATCCAAAATATGGAAGAGGAAAAGCATTAAATCCATGCAAAGATTGCAAAATATTTATATTTAAACAGGCAAAAAAAGAAGCCAAAAAACTAAAAATAGAAGTAATAGCAACAGGCGAAGTAATTGGACAAAGACCAATGTCGCAAATGAAAGAAATTTTATTATTCGATGAAAAAAAAGCAGGACTCCAAAATAAAATATTAAGACCATTATCTGCAAAATTATTGCCTGAAACAGAATATGAAAAAAATGGTTTAGTCAACAGAGAAAAATTATTATCTTTACATGGAAGACAAAGAATAGAACAAATAGAACTTGCCAAAAAATATAAAATTAAATATCCCACCCCCGCAGGAGGATGCTTGCTTTGCGAAAAAGATTATGCCAAAAAAGTAAAATGCTTGTTTGATTATAAAAATCCAAAATATGAAGAAACACTTTTTTTAAAACGAGGACGAATGTTTAAAGATAATGGCTTAATATTTGTAGGAAGAGACCACAAAGAAAACATCTTCATAGAAGAAATTGCTAAAAAAATAAAATGGAATATTTTAGTAGATGAAGAAATTTCAGGACCAACAGTAGTATATGACCAAAAACAAGATAAAAAACTCGCAAAAAAATTAATGATTGCTTATCGGGATAAAGATTTAGAAAACAGAGAAGAATTTGAAA
>DATDUI010000008.1:0-3219 GCA_035290465.1 Candidatus Nanoarchaeia archaeon
AGTTTTGAAAAAACTTGCAATGAATCTTCTTTTAAGCAAGGGCAATGGTGATTTGGTGAATTTGCTGGAGGACGGTTTAAATGAGTAAGATTATTTTTGATTTAGATGATACGCTATATGTTAGTGATGAATTACGAAATAATCGTGAAAAAGTAATTTTAGATTTTTTAGGGGATAGGGCTGGTGAATATTTTGAATTAAAAAAGGAAAATTCTACTATGAAATCTTTAGAGATTTTAGGTATTAGTAATTTAGAATTTTTCAAATTAATGAGTAATGTTACAATTAATTTAAATCAGGATTTAAAACTAATTTCTTTACTTGAAAAGTTAAAAGAGGATTATAAGTTAGTTATTTTAAGCAATAGTTCTAAATTTTGTGTTAAAGAAACTTTAGTTCAATTAGGAATTTTTGATTTAATTGATTCATATTATTCTGCACAAGATTTTGGGAAAATTAAACCTTGTGAAGAATGTTTTTTTATGGTTGATAAAGGGGATATTTGTGTTGGTAATAATTTTAAAAAAGATTTGGAAATTCCTAAGCAAAAAGGTGCAATAACTATTTTTGTCGGTGGTTTTCATAAAGATGCTGATAAGAGTATTAAGAATATTTATGAATTAAACAATTTTTTGAAAGGAGGTTATGAATAAGAATGAGTATTGATTATTTAGTTTTAGATATTAAGTATGATCTTAAAAAAGATTCTTTTGAAGTTTCTGGTGATGTTAATAAAGAAGGTCAAGAAGAAATTGTAAATACTTTTTTACGGGGACAAATGGGTAAAGGTGAAGATAATAGGGAAGCCAATAAAATGGATGTTTATCATATCCAAATGAAGTGGTATCCTCAAAATGATGAAATTGAAGTACAATATGATACTGGGAATAAGGGTTTAAGGGACGGAATTTTAATGCATTATTTGGGTAGTTTAAATAAAAAATAAAGAATTCCAAAAGAAGTAAAAGCTAAATTATTTTTATTTTTAAAATATTTATACAAATGAAAGGAGGCAAAGAATAAAATGGTAAAAGAAATTAAACCACATATACAACTTGAGAATTTTAGTCATGGACTTTTTCCTAATGAAAGAATTGGTTCTTTTAATGATTATAATGGAGAAAAACAATATTTAGAATTACAAACTTGTAATGCTAATTTTACTAAATATGGTTTGTTGGAAGTATCTGTTTTACAAAGTGAAGGTGATAAGACATTAATTCAAGCACGAGATGAAGGTTCTCTTCGATGTTATGTGGTTAAAAAAGGTGATTTAAGAATGGTTAACAAAGACACTTTAAGATATGATAAAAATGATTTTCCATATGTTGTGGATGTTAATCATAAAATTCATTATCTAAAAAATAACTAACTAAAGAGTTAAAAACTAATTATTTTTATTTTTATTAATATGATTCAAAAAATAACTATCTATCCAAATAGACATGAGGATCAGGTAATTCAAGGTGCTTTGTCTAATTGTTTGAATAGAGATATTAAAAAAGGATTAATTGATGTTGTATTTTTAGAAAATGTTTATACTTATCAAAAATTATCTAAGGGAGCAAAAATAGATTATCTCGTGATTGATGGAAATGTCCCGATTTTTGGTTCTGAAGATTGGAAATTGCATAAACAACATTTAGAATTGGCACATCAATTAGTAAGTTTTTATGACAAAATTAAATCGGGGCAAGAAATTAACAGGATGGAAATGTCAAGAGTTTATCTAGAATCCCAAAAAGTATCAAGACAAAGAAGTCAAGTTATTTTAGAGAATGTTTTGGAAATTTCTCATGAAGAAGGTTATATCAATCCTGCAATTATTTGTGGTCGTAGTCATCTTGAAAAAGGATTAAAACCAATTTTTGATTCAGAAGTGTTTACATTTAATTTAGAATCTTGTCAAGATTATATTCATTTATTTGAAGAAAATAAAAGTAGTGATTATTCTAGAAAAAAGTTCTCCTCTTAGTAATTTTTAGGATAGGAAAAATAACTAACTAAAGAGTTAAAAACTAAATTATTTTATTATCTTTTATTATTAAAATAGAAATTAAAATAAAAGGAGGTAATTTATAATGAAATTTATTAATTGGTTGTTTAACGATGTAGGTCAAGAAGGTCAAGGCATTTTACAAGATAAAATTCCACATATACAACTTTATAATTTTAAAGAGGGATTATTTCCGGATGAAAAAATTGGATATTATTTAGATTCTGATGGGCAAAAAAAGTATATTGAGATACAAAAATGCAATTCTAATTTTACCCAAGAGGGTTTATTAGAAGTTAAAGTTTGTGAAATTGAAGGTGATAAAGCATTAATTCAAGTGTGTAATGAATGGAATATAGATAAAGGTATAATCAAAACTAGTGATTTGAAATATTTTAGTAAAAACGAGTTGCAATATCTTAAAGAAAATGAATATTAAAATTAAAAAATTAAATGAAAAAGCAGTTATTCCTAAATATTTTTATTTAGATGATGCATGTATGGATATTACTGCAATTGGCAAGGAAGAAAGGGATGATTATATTGAATATAAAACCGGTTTAGCTTTTGAAATTCCTAAGGGTTATGTACTCCTTGTTTTTCCTAGAAGTAGTGCATGTAATTATCATTTGATTCAGGCTAATTGTGTGGGAGTTATTGATTCTGGTTATAGGGGTGAATTAATTATTCGGCATAAAAAAGTTGGAGAAAAGGTTTATGCAGTTGGTGAAAGAGTTGCTCAAATAATGATTATCTCTTATCCGAAAGTTAGTTTTGTTGAGGTTGATGAATTAAGTGAAACTGATAGGGGGAAAGGAAATTTTGGAAGTAGCGGGAAGTAAAAGACACCCGCTGGTTTCCTCAGAAAATTTGTAGAATTAATTTTCTGGGACATTCAAAAGACGATACTTTTGAAGTTTTTTAACTTCCTCAAATTGCGGAGCGGTGGCATCTCTATGAACCTTCGTTGATGCCACATAAATTTTTTATTTTTAAAGTTTTTGTTACTGCCATTTTATAAAAGAAAGCTTTAAAAGGAAGGCTATTTCATTAGCGTTATGGGAAAACAAATTCTCGGTGCGATAGAGACAGTAAAAATAAATAACAAGAAAATTCTTGCTAAGGTTGATACTGGTGCAGAAAAAAGTTCTATTCATTTGGATCTTGCACAAAAGTTAGGTCTTACAAAGGATTTGTGGGGTATTCGGAGAATTATTTCTTCA
>DATDUI010000009.1:0-3085 GCA_035290465.1 Candidatus Nanoarchaeia archaeon
GAAGAAAATGCAAAAGTCAGAACAAGAATGATAGAAACAATGTTAAATAAATTAGGATATTGCCCAACTTGTGCAGATAAAACAATACAATATTTTGCAGAAAATGCTCGAGGACCAAAAGCATAATTTTGATTTAAAGAATAAATATAATTTTAACATTAAATAAAGAGAAATTTTCTTTAAAATGAAAATCCCTCTAGCTTTCCTTTTGGTCGCAATCAAACTGCGAAAAATAAACCAAAATGAAAAGAACTCAAATTATACAGCAAGAAATTATAGATAAAGAAAAAATAAATTCTAAAGAACACTATTTACCAAATTTTATAAAATCAAACAAAAATTATTTTAGTGATTTTGAAATATTATTACAAAGAAATACTTCTCCGGTAATGCAAATACAAACAATGGAAGATTTGTTAAAAAGAGATGAACAACGGGAAAAAGACGGATTCCCAAAGAAAATTAGAATGGATAAAATTGCAAAACCAGGTAAAAATGGTAAAGTAGTAATTATCCCAAATGTTTTTGAAGAAAAATTTTACCATGGACAACCGCAAAACGAAGACGGAATGGGAGGAAGTGGAGAAGGCGAAGAAGGAGATGTAATCGGAGAAAAACCACTTGACCAACATGGAGAAGAAGGAGAATCCGGAGAAGGAGGAGATGGAGACGGAAGCGAACATGAATTAGAATCAAGCACTTATGAACTGGGAAAAATCTTAACTGAAAAATTTGAATTACCACATTTAAAAGACAAAGGCACAAAACCGTCGTTAACAAAATTCAAATATGACCTTACAGATATAAACTCCAGAACAGGACAATTTTTAGACAAAAAAAGAACATTAAGAAAAATAATTGAAACAAACCTCGGATTAAAAAGAATAAACCCAAAAGGCAAAATTGACCCAAATAAATTAATTGTTGATCCAAAAGATAAGATTTACAGAGTTTTATCCAGAGAAGTCGAATATGAATCGCAGGCATTAGTCTTTTTCTTGAGGGATTATTCTGGTTCAATGCAAGGCAAACCAACAGACGTAATTGTCAATCAACATTTAATGATTTATGCATGGTTAACATATCAATATCAAAAAAATGTAAAAACAAGATTTATAGTTCATGATACAGAAGCAAAAGAAGTTGAAAATTTTCACAAATATTATACTATCTCCACCGCAGGAGGGACACAAGTATCAAGTGCTTTTAAATTAGTCAATAAAATTGTTGAAGAAGAAAATCTGACAAGAGATTACAACATTTATGTATTCCACGGAACAGATGGAGATGACTGGGATCAGACAGGAAAAGAAACAATCAAAGAAGTCGGAAATATGCTTGCATATTCAAATAGAATAGGAATCACAATTGCACAAAATACTGGAGGAACAAAAATAGGAGATACATTTGTAGAACAATATTTCAAAAAATCAGGATTATTAGAACAAGAAAAAAATCACTTAAGACTTTATTCAATGATGGCAGATACTGCTAATGAAGAAGAAATAATAAAAGGATTAAAACAAATTATATCAGAATAATGGAATTAATAGATTTAAACGCAAAACAAATAATGGAAAGATGCAAGGAAAAAGCTAAAAACGCAGGATTAAAATTTGATCCCCATACATTGGAATATAATGTAACTAATAGAGATATGATTGAACTATCACCAAAGATATTTATCCCGACAATGTATGATTATTGGATTCAGGATATACACGTTTTGCACGGAGAAGGAGAATACCAAATAAGCCCGCATAATGCATATGAAACAGTAATTAATTCAAGACCCGCAATGTCTTTTTATAACGATAATAATACAGATTGGATGAACACAATGATTTTTTATCATGTTTTAGGTCACATAGATTTTTTTCAAAACAATGCTTTATTTAGCCAGACATGGAATGACGATTTTGTCGGCCAATCACTTGCAAATAAAAGAGCAATAGAAAGATTAAGAAGTAAACATGGCAGATGGGTGGATTATGTAATTGAAGCAGCAAGAGGGTTAGATAATATCGTAGGATTTCATGAAGATTTAAACACGGCAAATTTTCCAAATGAAATAAAATTGCCTCCAAAAGTAGATTTTTATTTTAATATCTTTTTAAAAGAAGAAAGCATCAAACCTTCAAAACAATCTGATGAATTAGAAAAATATAATAAAATATTAGACCAAAACCCGGAATTAATTGATTCGTTATTTTTTGCAGATGTTAAAAATAATTTTCCGGAATTTGAAGAACAATTTAAAAGATACAAAGAAGAAGAAAAACCAAAAAAACATAACGACGTGTTAGAATATATTTTACATAATTCCCCAAAATTGAGAAAAAAAGAAAATGAATGGATGAAAGAGATAATAACAATTGTAAGGGAAGCAGGATTATATTTTGCACCTCAAATGAGAACAAAAATCATGAACGAAGGATGGGCTAGTTATTGGCATGACGAATTATTCAGAAATGACGAAATCGTCAGAAGTCGTGAAATTGATTATGCAAAATTAAATGCAGGAGTCACAGCATTAACAAAAGGTAGAATAAATCCTTATGCAATCGGATTAAGATTAATTCAATATGTTGAAGAACTTGCAGATAAAGGAAAATTAACTTATGATTTTGAAAAAATAAAAGATACAGAAACAAGGGAAAAATACGACCTTAAAACCGGAAAAGGCAAAGAGATGATATTTAAATTACGAAAAGAATTTTCAGATTTTGAATTAATTAATAGATTTGTAGATCAAGATTTTATGGATAAACATAAACTATATGTTATTGGTCAAAGAATAAATCAACAAAAAAGAAAAATGGAATATTACATTAAAAGCAGAAAAGCAGAAGATTATAAAAAAATGCTTATAAACATTTTACCTGACCCCCCACATATTACAGTTAATCTAAAAAAAACAAATGAAGAATCATTATATCTTAAACACCATTTTGAAGGTAAACCATTAATCACACAATTTATTCCAAACACTATGATTGGAATAGAACATATTTGGGGAAATGCAGTTTTATTAGATACAACAGAAGTAATTATGGGACAAAATGATCAAGGTCAATTCACAATG
>DATDUI010000010.1:0-6823 GCA_035290465.1 Candidatus Nanoarchaeia archaeon
GAAACTAATACAAAAAAACGAAAATCAAATAACTTTTCAAGCAGAAGTTGAAGAAAGTTTAGCAAATGTTATTAGAAGATATGTATATCAAATACCTGTTTTAGCTGTTGATGAAGTAGAAATGATTATGAATGATTCTCCTTTATATGATGAAACCCTCGCTCATAGAATTGGGTTATTGCCTTTAGTGACAGGAAAATCAGTAAATTTTAACTCAAAAGGTGAATTAAAATTACATTCAAAAAAAGAAGGAATGGTTTATTCCGGAGAATTAACTGGAGATGTCAAATTAGTTTATGATAATATGCCTTTAACAATTTTAGATGAAGGTCAGGAATTAAAACTTGTTGCAACAATTAAAGCCGGAAGAGGAAGTGAACATTCAAAATTTGTTGCAGGATTAATGTTTTATCGAAATATTGTTGAAATTAAAATAGATAAAGATTGTCCAATTGAAGCTGCTGAAGTTTGTTCAAATCATTCTTTAGTATTAAAAGATGGAAAAGTTGTTGTAGCAAATTCAGATACTTGTGATATCTGTGATGCTTGTACTGAAGAATGCAAGAAGAAAGGTAAAGATTCAATCAAAATTACACCTACAAAAGATTTAATGATAACAATTGAATCATTCGGTCCAATGAATTATGAAGATATTTTTAATAAATCAATTGATGTTTTAAAAAAAGATTTAGCTGAAATCTCAAAAGCTCTTAAGTAACTATTTTTAATTCTAAATTAGGAAATCTTTTATATAGTTAATTAATTTATTATCCTATTACGCGGGGGTGCCGGAGCGGTCAAACGGGACAGACTCAAGATCTGTTGGCTTAGTGCCTACGCAGGTTCAAATCCTGTCCCTCGCATAACAGGATTTGAACCCCAAGGTTCAAAATACTTCAACTGCACTGTCTGTTGAAGACTTCAGGTTTCCTGAAGTTTCAGAGATTTTCAATCTCTGAATTCCCAAAAATTTTTTTGAAATTTTTTAGTTTACTTCGCATAAAATGTGTTGAAATAATTTATTTTTAAAAATAATTAGAAATCTTTTTATAGTTTCAATTAGTATTTTCAATATGGTAGTAGGTGTAACATTCTTTATTATAGCTGTATTGATTATAGCTATTTGGGTGATTATTGAAATACAAAGATTAAAGCATAAAATATTTGCAATTGTCCTAATCTTATTAATCTTATTCTCTTATATTAGTGCAACAATTATTTTTAGAGATCAAGATCTTGATTTTAAAACTATTCCCGGGGTAATTAAAGCAAGCAAAATTTATTTCTCTTGGCTTTTATCTGTATTTGGAAATGTAAAGATAATTACAACTAATGCTGTAAAAATGGATTGGTCCGGTGAAAATATTTCTGTAAATAAAACAGATTCAAAAAAAAATGAAAGTTCTGTTATTAATTCTATTTTTCCTAATAATTAATGCCCTATTAATTATTAGCAATAATGATTTGAGGATGTATCAATCTGAGGATGCAAAAACTTTTTTGAATTTTTATTCAGATTGGATAAATAAAATTTATATTAATGCCCAATCTTTAACTGGAAATATAATTAAACTAAAATGGTTGCCGGAAAGTAATATTTAAATAGTATATATTATTAAATATAATAAGATGGTTAAAAAAAATATTCCCAAAAAAGTTGTAAAAAAGGCAATGCCTAAAAAATCAATTAAAAAATCTGCTCATAAAGAAAAGATTGTTCAAAAATCAATTTCTAAAGATGTTAAGATTGAAAATACCTTAAAAAAGAAGATGAGCATTATAACTAAGAATTTAATATTGTTCTCTATAATGTTTATTTTTTCTGTAGTGCTTTATATTACATCAAGTACTGAAATCTATGAAAATCTTTTTATATTATTATCAATAATGTTCGGTTTTTTAACTATAACATTTTTATTAATAATCTTAATTTCTTTCTTCTTAAGACTTTTTAAAAAGTAAAAAAATATAATTTTTATATTTTAAAACTCAAGTAAAAATTTTTCGAATATTAATCTAAATATAATAAAAGCCTCCTCGGAGGATTGAACTCCGGACCTCTACATCTTCGGATTTAGCTATAAATTACCAATGTAGTGTTCTACCGACTGAACTAAGAAGGCTTAAAAAAATTAATTCTTTATAGTATAAAAGTTTTATCATTAACAAATTTTCAAACTTTTGTCAAAAGATTTATATAACATTTTAAATATAATATCTTAGTTTAAAATGGTCATTAAATCTCAAGAAAATTCCTTTGGTGCATGGGCTTTTTTAATAGGAGTCATTTTAGCTATTATCATTGGATTATCAACATCTTTAATACCCATTCCTGCTTTAAGAGTTTATAGTGCACAAATTTATGCAATATTAGTTCTTTTAGGATTAATTGTAGGTTTTACTATCCAAGTTTCAGGTAAAGATTCTCAGGCATTTTTATTAGCAGGAGCAATTTTAGTTGTAATCAGTAAATTTGGAATGGAAAGTGTTACAGGTTCTTTAATTGGATTAGGAGTGGGTGATACAGTTTCTTCTGTTTTTGGGGCATTATTAGTTTTGTTTGTTCCAGCAACAATGATAGTAGCATTAAAAACTGTTTTTAATCTTGCTAAGATTTAATCCTTTTTGGAAGAAATTCATAAAGCTCAGTATTTAAATCCAAATGCCATAATTCTCCTCTATCTGCAAGTCTAATTGTTTCATGCTTATCACATAAAGTTTTTAATGCATGTTGTGGATAAGGTTCTAAAACTTCATAATGGCTTGTTAACACAATTATATCATTATTCATAAAAGGTTTAATCATATCATCAATCTCACACAACTCCTGATAACTTAAAATTCTCCAATCAATTGGTTGTAATCTTGAATCAATATGATAAGAAGCACCAAGAATTTTAGCCACAGGTTTTATTGTTTCTTGTGCTCTTCTAGCAGGAGAAGAAATTAAAACAACATTATGATAATTATCTGCTATCCTCTTTATTTCTTGAGCCATAATCATTGCCTGAAGAAATCCTTCTTTATTTAAACCCTTAGTTGCTTTATCATAAACACAATGTCTTTCTAAAAAGAAATGTTTCATAATATTATTAATCACTAAAATTTTATAAAATTTTGTGTAATTCATTCACATATTTTAAATTAATAATTTTATTATTGTTCAAATCCATTCTGGGACAGGCAGTATTAACCCATGAATCAATATTAAAGTTTTCAAACTCATTTGTGTTTAAATTATTGGCAATGAATAAATAACCTTTTTTATCCTTAAGATTATTTTTAAAATCTAAAGCTTGTTTCAAATTTTCTTGCCCCGGTTTTGTTGAAACAAGTATCCCAATATTTTTTGCACTAAGATATCTTACATATGAAGCTTTTTGATTCTTTTTCATATTTTCAATTTGTTCATTAGAAATTTTTTCTAATTTATTATGGTCCAGTAAAAATACCGGTAAATTTGTTTCATATGCAAGAGATACGGCATGAAATTTACCGTTACTTATCAAAAGTATTGCCTGAATTTCTTTAGAAAATTTTGGATTACTGCATCCTAAAACCTGTAAAATTATTTTCACATCATGCGTATCTTTTAATCGATTTTTTATCTCAAACGCAATATCCTTAAATTGAATTGAATAAGCAATAGCAATGTTTTTTGGAAGTTTTTTTGATAAATCATTAATAATTAATTCATCTAATTTTAATTTTGATTTTACAGGTATAAATAATGTTTTCATATTTTAAATAAATAAAAAGAGATTTTAAATTTTAGCATGGGAATGCGGAGGGTCGAACTCCGGACCCCTTGATCTTCAGTCAAGTGCTCTCCCGCTGAGCTACATTCCCAATAAGTCGAATTAAAAACTATTTTTAAAACCTTCTAAAGAGAACTTTGAATAAATAGTTTCACAAAATCATTATGGTTTTAATGACGGAAATGTATGAGGATAAAATAAAAAATGTAAGTTGGGAATAGGCCACCTTCTGTCAAACTTCGTAATCGAACAGTTTGTGTTAATATTTAACTAAGCGGCTTAATTGCCTTGCACCGGTCAAGATGTTCGTTTCATCATATTTAATACTTCTTAACTCCACGCTTGTTTCATTGTTCCGTATTAACTGTGTCGTTTCTGTACCAGAGCTCTACCTTTCAGTAGCCCTTTTTCAAGGATAACCCTTGCATTTAAGCAAGCCTCTATTACGAGGGGTGGGCGGACCTTCCTCAGAACTAAATTTCGATACTTAACGAAATTTGCTTATCTAAAAGCTAAGTCCCGAAATCCAACGAAATCTTAAGATTTCGTGGTGCAAAACTTAAAAAGTTTTAGCATAACTACCCAACTTACAAAATAATTGGTAAGTTTTCCTTTTTAAGGTTTTCTTTTAACAATATTACTTGAAAATCTATTCTTTACCATAGAAACGTTTAAAATAGAAAGCCACTTTTTTTTTATATGAAAAAGGTAATCATATTTGCATTAATTTTGATGTTTGTATTTCCATGTATTCTTGGAGTATCGTTAGATGTTGAAAAAGAAAGTGCAAATGAAGTTTTAATAATGGGTTTAAATGAACCTGCAGTATTTGATTTAAAAATTACTAATTATGGTGAAGACGATTATTTTCAATTTTACAATCTTTTAGGTTTTTCAATGTTTCCCATAGGAACAGTTCAAATCAATCACCTTCAAACAAGACGGGTTGAATTAAAGGTTTCACCAATTGGAGAATTTAATACTCGTGGACCTTACACATTTAATTATTTTATCGTTGGTGAAGATGGGTCTGAATCAGAACAAAAATTAAGTTTTAAAGTTGTAGAATTAAAAGATGTTTTTGAAGTTGGAGCAAGCGATATTAATCCTGAAACAAATTCTTTAGATATTTATATCCATAACAAAGTAAATTATGATTTTGAAAATGTAAATGTTCAATTTAGTTCAGCTTTCTTTGAATTAGAAGAAGATTTTTCTTTAGGTCCAAATCAAAGAAAAGATTTCCATGTTGAATTAAATTCAAAAGATTTTCAAAAATTAATGGCTGGATTTTACACTCTTGACGCAGAAGTAAGCGTTAAAGATTTAACTGCTGATTTTGAAAGTGTTATTAAATTCGAAGAAAAAGATTTGCTTATTACAACTACTAAAGATTATGGTTTTTTTGTAAACACAAAAATTATTGAAAAAGAAAATCAAGGGAATATTCTCGCTAAATCAGAAATTTCATTGCAAAAAAATATCATTTCAAGATTATTTACTAGTTTTAATATAGAACCAGATTATGTTGAAAGAACCGGTATGGATGTAACTTATGGTTGGAATAGAAATGTTAAACCTGGTGAAAGTTTAGAGATAGTTGTAAAAACAAACTGGTTTTTCCCGATCCTTTTGGTATTTTTCATTATTGCAGTCGTAATTTTAGCAAAGCAATATTCTAAAAGTTATTTAGTTTTAAATAAAAAAGTTTCTTTCATGAGGACAAAAGGTGGAGAATTTGCATTAAAAGTTACAATAATGGCTCAGGCTAAACAATATATTGAAAAAGTAAGTATTATTGATAGATTCCCTCCTTTAGTAAAAATACATAATATTTTTGGGGGAGATAGACCAGTAAGAATAAACGAAAAAAGTAATAGAATTGAATGGAATTTTGAAAGATTTGAAGCTGGAGAATTAAGAGTTTTATCATATATTATCTATTCTAAAGTTGGTGTTGTAGGAAGATTTGCACTACCAACAACAACTGCTATCTTTGAAAAAGATGGAAAAATAAAAGAAACAAGTTCAAATAGAGTATTTTTTGTTTCAGAACAAAAAAAGATAAGAGAAGACGAATAATTTTTTAATATCGATAATCTTAAAAAGAAAAAAATTGTCCTAAATCTGTGAAAATTCACTTACCTAATTTACCAATATTTAGGTGGGTTAATTTTAAGCCCTTCATAGCTTAGTGGTCCAAAGCGTCTGGCTGTAGTTTTACTAAGGTGGATATTCCATTTACGGAAATCTCAGAAATTTAATATTTCTGGGTCTTCAAAAAACAAATATTTTTGAAGTTAAATGAAACCCTAAAAGCCTATTCGGTCACAATAAAACAGTGCCCGGAAGATCCCAAGTTCGACTCTTGGTGGAGGGATGAATTAAGGAGTATCTTTTTTAAGATACTCCTTTGTTTTTTTTCTCAAGAATCTAACTCGGTTAAATTCAAGAATATTTTTTTGAAATTTTATTTTAAATCCCAATTTCGACTACAACAAAACTTTTACTCTGAAGTGAGGGTAGGCGAACTTAAGTTTTGTGTTCCCAAAATTTTATTTATTTAAAAAATATTCTTTTCTTATTTTTATCTTATCCTTACAAGCTTTCCATAAATGATTTGATAATGATAAACCCGATTTTCTTTTTTTATCTGTAAAATATGCAAGAATTACATTTATTTTATCTTCGAATAAATCATTTATAACCGGAACAAAATCTGTGTCAGAGGTTAAAACAATAACATCAAGTATTCCTTCTATTTTTGGAATTCTTGATAAATCAATTGTTAGTAAAGTATCTACTCCTTTTTGTTGATAAGTATTATCTATCTTCTGACACCTTCCTTCTCTTATATTTATTTTAACTTCTTTTAATTTTAAGATAAATTTGTCATAACTCGCTTTTCTTTTGTTTTCTTCAGGAGTTGGTTTTGAACTCTGATAAGGAGGTGCAGTATAAAAATAAATTTTTTCACATTTAAGTCCTTTTGCCTTAGCAAGATTATTTGCAAAGACTTCGATTTTATATTTAAGAGGTTTTCCTTCTCCAAAGAATTTGGAAAT
>DATDUI010000011.1:0-25226 GCA_035290465.1 Candidatus Nanoarchaeia archaeon
CACTCAAATATGAAAGCGAAAGACATTTATTTGAGAATGTTTTTATTATATTTCTCATTTGTTACATGAGAAAGTAGGGCTCTGCCCTACTTCATTTTTTATTTAAACTTTAGAATTACGAAAAGTCATCGGAGATACTGGAATTATTCTATCGGTTGCATCATTATTAATATTTTTTTACTTGATAATCTTTATATATTAATTGAATCCATTAACGTAAAATGAATAATTTAATTAATAGAATTAAAAGACAATTTTCTTCTCAATTGCTTAGGAAAGAACATATTTCTTATCTCTTAGAATGGAACAAATTACTTGGGAATAAAAAAAAGGTATTGTATAATGCAATGGGACCTGATTTAAGTACTGTTTTGTTATTTGCAAATCCAACTGAGATAATCGGTGTTGATCCAAAAGGTTTTTTTAGAAATACAGAAGAGTATGTTTTGAAATTTTGGAATTTTATTGATATTAAACCAATTGTTAGGTCCGGAGATTTTTGGTATCATTCTGAAAAAAATACTGCCAAGTCTTATAAACCGACTGAAGAAGAATTATATTTTTTTAAAGAAAATTTAAAATTTAGAAAAAATTATGGATATTGGGATATTACTCATATTCGACGATGGGGTCTTGATCGTTTATTGATGATTGAATTAAAAAAATTAAATGTTAATCCTGGTTCGATTAAATTTAATTCAAATCCTTTTCAAATTTCATTTGAGTGGGCGTATCCAAAAGAGAAAACAAAAGAAAGAAAATTAACTTATCTTTCAGGAACACTTGATAAAGTTTTTGATGGAATTGAAGAGATTGATTGTTATTATCAAAAGTCATTGCCGAATCCAAGTGATACTTTAACATATTTAAATCTAGTATTGCCTAATCTTTCTTCAAAAAGTGTTGTGGCTTTAGGTTATATTTTAAATGATCGTTCTTATGGATGGAAAAATAATGAGCAATTTTATCAAGATGTGAAAAAATTATTAGGAGATAGATTTTATTATGATGAAGGAAGTAAAAAATTAAATAATTTAGTTGATCAAATTCCTGATGACGTTAATGATCCTTATAATCAATATGGTATGAAATTACATATTTTTAGAAGTAACCATGTAAATTATAAATAATAATTTTTATCCCTTTATTGGTTGCATCACAAATTCACCTTTTGCAAAAATAGATTCATTATTAATTATTTTATAAATTCCGATAAAACGTTTTTTACAAAAAACTGTAACCTTTTCTCCGTCTTTAAAATCTTCTTTTTCAATTAAATCTTCATATTTTATTGGTTTACCTGTTAAAATATTTTTTTCGCTTGTTGATTTTATTTTTATTATTGGATATAATTCTGTGATTATCTCTCCGGGAATAATCATTTCTCGTAATAATTTTTCATTTCCTTGTTTATATTCTTCGATTGCTTTTTCTAAATCATATAATTTTATTGCCGGATATTCTGAATCATTTTCTGAAAATATTCCTGCTTTTGTTCTTCTTAATTCCAGCATATGTGCTCCGATGTTTAATTCTTTTCCAAGATCATCAATTAATTTTCGGATGTAAGTTCCTCCTTGGCATTCAACAGAAAATAAGAAATCTTTTCCATTTTTTTCCAATAAATCAAATTTTATAATTTCTCTTTGCCGTTCCTGTCTTTTAACTCTTGATTTTAATGGGGGAATTTGATTGATTTTTCCTAAAAATTTTTTTTGGATTTCTTTTTGAATTTCATCTAATGAAATCTCTTCATGAAGTCGCATAATTCCAACATAGGTTTTATTTTCTCCAAGAAAATAACCTGTTAATTTGCAAGCTCTGTTTAATGCTATTGGTAAAACTCCTGTAACTTTTGGGTCTAATGTTCCGAAATGCGAAGTTTTTCTTAAATTTAAATTTCGTCTTACAAATGCTGAAATGTTAAAAGATGTTGGTCCTGATGATTTGTCAACATTTATTATTCCGAATTCTAAAAGTTCTTGAATTGATTTAGTTTCTTTAATTTCTTTCAGATTAATATTCATAGAATTATTGATTTAATCGCTTTTAAATAGTTTCTCTAAGGAAGATGTAGGGGTGCTAAATTTTATATAAATTCTTGTATCCTCTTCATTATGTGATACACTTAATCCCAGATATGTTTTATCTGTTTTGTTTATTTCTGTTTTTGTCCATCTTTTGAATCTATCCCTAAATTCTTTTGAGTATTTTGGTTTTTGTTCTTGAATTTTCTCCGAAGGATTTTTTGCTTTTTCTGGGAAAATATAATTTAAACTTAGTTCTGTTGTTTTTTGTTTTGGTTGCCAAATGATTTTACTTTCAAAATTTTGTCCATATTTTGCTTCAATTCTTGCTCCAATATTATAACCCCATGAATTGTCTTTTCTATCTAAATCCGGTGAAAGTGATACTTTCCATTTTTCATCTCCATTATATTCTTTACCTGGAGCATAAAATCCAATACTTCCATCTTTTTTTCCGATTATTTCTGTTCTTGTCCATGGTTTTATTTCTTCGTCATACCAATTTATTATATCTTGTATAAATGGTGTTTCTTCGAATGCACTTCCTAATGATTCAAGAAGATCATAAGAAAATTGATCTCTTTGATAATCATGTACGTCTCTTTTTGTTCCGTCAATATACCATTTGTAGTTATCTTCGCATTTGTATGGAGTACTTAGTGTTTCTTCTTCTGTGCAAGAATCCATTCCATATAATTCTCTTTTTTCTATAACTGATTCTTCTAAAGCATCAAAATAATCTTCTGCTAATTTTGTTTGAAAATTTTCTGCATAAGAATAATTTATAGGTAGAAATGTTAGTATTGCAGTTAATGCAACTTTTTTAATCATTAAAAAGATAGATTTAGTTAGTTTAAAAGGATTTAGATTTACCTATTTATTCTATTTGATTTGTGCTTTGTTTAAAAAGTTTAATCAATTAAATGGGATAAAATTGCCCCAATAATTAATACTAAAATCATCCATAAAAATTTCCATTCCCAATCAAATTGGAAAGACCATCCAAGCCAAGCTGAAGAAAAGGCGACCATTGCCGTTCCAAGAATTCTTAGAGATTTTGTATACATTTTTTATTCTATTTGATTTGTGCTTTCAATTTTTCCTTTTTGTTCTTCTGTTAACATTTTTGCTGTATGTTTCTTTTCTTTTGCTTCCATTTTCATTTCTTTTTGAGCGAATTCTTCCATTGATTTATTTTTTTCTTCTTCAATTTTTTCTTTTTCAGTGTTTTCTTCTGAAATTTCTTTTTTTGTTGATTTTGTTTTTTGTTTTGCTTCTGCAATTTTTTCTCTTTTTTCTAATCTTGCTATCTTGAATTTATATTTATCTGATAATTCTGCTAATTCTACTTTTACAATGTCTCCAATTTTAGTTGCTTTAACTTTAATTTTGTGTGGTGGGCTTCTTATTCCTCTAAACCAAACTGCTTCATTTAGAATTTTATCAATTTTGATTTTTTCCAAGTCTCTGTTTTGAACTCTCATGTGTCTTGCGATGAATTCTTTTATTGTCTTGACTGCTTTATTTGTTTTTTTGTATCTTGGAACTGATCTGCATTTTTCTCTTAATGGGATAATATATATTCTTTCTAATTCCGGTGTTTCTTTTGCAACTTTAGTTTTTATTGTGGTTGTTTTTGGTTTATCTTCTACCTTTGTCTCTTTGATTTTTTCTTCTGTTATTTTTTTTTCAGTTTTTTCTTTTGCCATTTTATCCAAAGTGTGATTTTCTCATTTTTCGAGGGCTAATCTTTAATTTAGTTCTTCTCCACGATCTTTTTGTTCTGGTCATAGCTGATGGGTGAATTTTTTTTCCTATTCCGAATTTTTTTATGACTGCCCAAATTGGTGCCCATTTTGTTTGTCGAGCTTTTACTGCTAATTTTTCTTTTTTTTGTTTGTTTTTAATTGGCATTTTATATACTCTCCAAAAATATTTTACCTTTTGCTGTTAATTGTCTTCCTGGTCTTTTACTTTTTACTCCTCTAACATCTTTTGCAATTTCAGTAAGACCTGCACGATCAGATTGTTGTAAAATTGTTCTTATTATTTTTCCACTTGCTTTTCTGAATTCTTCTGGTTTAAATCCTCTGTTTTTTTTACTTCCGTATTTTGTTCTTAATCGACTTACTCCAACAATTTTTCTTTTGTAAATTTGTCTTAAGATACTTGCTGTTCTTTTATACCAGAAATCTTCGTCTTCAATTGGTCGTGATTTTGAAGGGCCTGATTTGACAAAACTTGCCCAAATTGGTGCTTTAAATTCCGGAATTTGTTTTAAGCTTTCAGCTAATTTTAAGTTATATGTTTGAGGATCTAATTTGTTTATTGTCATTTTTCAAATATTGTTTAATTTCCAACTTTGGGTATTTGGAAAATACTAAAATTTATTTTTACGAATTTTTTCATTTTTTATTTAGCCACTCTTTACAGAGTTAGATCAGCCTTTGGCTGTTTAGCTAAGATTAGTGTGTAATTTGGATTTATAAAAGTATCGAATTGGAAAGTTTTAAAAAAACTTTTTTGTTATATTATTTATTGAATGGGAATAATTTCCATTTCAGGAGAAATGAAAATATGAAAAAGATGTGGGGTTCAAAACTAAGCTGTGCCTACGCACAGATCAGAAGTAATAGTTTTGAATACAAAGAAAATCAGAGATTTTCTAGCATTTCCATTTCAGGAGAAATGAAAATATGAAAAAGAGTAGCTGGTCAACAATAATTATTGTTTTTGGAATTTTAATTATTTCTGTTTTTATTTTGTATAGGCCTACTATAGAGACTCCTGAAGAAATTGCAAAATGTATTGGAAGAGAATCTTTGATTTATACTCAGTTAGGTTGTCATGCTTGTTTAATTCAGGAAGAAATGTTTGGTGATTCTTATAAATATTTGAATAAAATTGATTGTTTTTATGAACGTGAAAAATGTTTGGATATTGGTGCTACGCCTACTTGGATAATTAATGGGCAACGATATGAAGGGGTTCATAGTATTGAAGAATTACAAAATTTAACGGGGTGTGAATAAATGATTGATTTAAGTGAATTTTTTAGAATTACTGGTTTGGCTTTGGCAGATTCTATTAATCCTTGTGCTATTGCTGTTTTAACAATGATTTTAATGTCTATTCTAATTAAAAATCCCGGAAAAAAAGAAAAAGTTCTTTATGCTGGTTTGAGTTTTATTTTGGCTGTTTATGTTGGATATTTATTTTATGGGATTATTATTGTTCAATTTTTTAAATCGTTTGCTGAAGTTTTAAGAGATAATTCTAGTTTTGTTTTTAATGGTCTTGCGATTTTTTCTATGATTATCGGGGCATTGAACATCAAGGATTATTTTTTATATAAAAAGGGTGGTATTGCTACAGAGATGCCGATTTTTTTACGCCCAAAAGTTAAAAAAATTATCGACGATATTACTTCTCCGTTTGGTGCATTTTTTACAGGATTTTTGATTACTTTGTTTTTATTGCCTTGTACAATTGGTCCGTATATTGTTGCTTCCGGTTTATTGGCTGATAAGATTTTTTTAATTGCAATTTTTTGGTTATTATATTATAATTTGGTTTTTGTTTTACCGATGCTGATTATTGTTGGTATTATTTATTTTGGGTTTGTAAAGGTTGATGAAGTTTCCGGCTGGAAAGAAAGTAATATTCGATTGTTGCATTTAATTGCTGGTGTTTTATTATTTGTCGTCGGATTTTCTTTATTGATTGGGTGGTTATAATAAAAGACACCCGCTGGTTTCCTCAGAAAATTTGTAAGATGAAATTTTCTGAGACTATCAAAAGACGATACTTTTGAAGTTTTTAAGCTTCCTCAAATTGCGGAGCGGTGGCATCATTAAACTCAAGCCCACACTTGCAATTTTTAAAATTTGCTTTCAGGATTTAATGCAAGTGTAAACTTTCTACTCAAGTCCACACTTACAATTTTTGGATTTACCTTCGGGATTGATGTAAGTGTAAACTTTCGGCCTTCTTGTGATGCCACATAAAAGGCATTTATTAACTTTTGAAGCATTGAAGGGTAGCATCTTTTTTAAACGAGATATCCCTAGAAGTAGTTAGTTAAAATAAAATTTTATTATTATTAAATTCATATCTTGTTCGATTTTTACAAAAATTGCAACAATTAGAATATTCTAAACATATCTCTTCGCATTCTTTGTCTAATTCTCTATTTGTGCAAATATAAATATCTTTTTTTTCTGCAGGGTCATACCTAATGAAAGCTTCTTTATTTGGACTGTATTGTCTACATCTTAATTCTGACATCTTTGTAATAAAATTAATCTATTTAACTATCTTATTCTATTTTTAGGATAAAGTATTTAAATGTTATTCTTTTCGATTTATTATGAAAGAATATAAAGTAACTGGTGTAATTGACTTACATGAACCTTCTGAACAAATTTTCTTTGGGGTTGTAAAAGGTCTTGAAGGGAAATTTAAAGGGAAAATTAGTTTTAGTAATTGTTCTGGGTGTTCTGGTTGTCAGGGTGAATCTGAAAAATTGGAAATGGCTGTATATAGTAAATCATTAAGCATTGTTTATACTTCTCCTGATGCTTTTTTAGGTCATTTTGAGAGATTTGATAGAGAAGAAGGAAAACATGGTATTGCTGGTGAGTATTCTAATAAAAGAATGTATTTGAATGTTGAAGAATTAATTAAATAATATTTAAATACTTGTAAATCTTGGATTTTTTATGGTTATATGCAGATTAACTAAAGTTTTACTGGAAAATGGTGGACCAAAGGATAAAGATTTTTCTGAAATTTTTGAAGTTAGTGAAGAAGGTAAATTTTCTGGAAAAATTTTTAAGTATCAACCTTTTTGCAAAGGTGAAATTAGGGGAAAATTTAATCTAACTAAAGGAACTTTGTCTTTAAATTATCTTTTTAATGGTAAATCAAGTATTGGACAAATTTATAGCGTAGAACGACAATTTTGTTTACCTCGTAATCGTGGGACTATTTTTGGTCATTATTTTGATAAAAAAAGAGAAGTTTTATTTCAAATTGAAGATTGTGATAAATGTGACAAGTGTGATTAAGTCTTAAAATTCTATTTGCTTGATTTTTAAAAACTCGGCATCATCTCTGAATGCCCAAATTGAATTGTTAAATCAATTTGTTTTTGAATTTTTTCCGGTAAAATTGGTGTGTCACAAGCTCCAAAACAGCTTTCAATCCAAATTAAAAACCTTTCATTTGTTTTTTCTTCTAAATAATCCACTATTGTTGTTGCATATTGTTTTAATCCGTCTGGAAATTGTAGCAAAATTAATTTTGCGTTTGATTTTTTTATTTGTTCTATTATTTTGTCTAATTCTAAGTCATATAATTTTTCTATGTCTGAGATTGAATATTTTTGCATTTTAAAATAAGATTTTAAAGAATTATATATTTATTGGTTAAATTATATTCTAATTTTTAAAATTCTTTATTGGAAAAAATAATTTATCCCATTGTTTAAAATTTTACCCCGATTCTCAAATAGCCTTTAAGAATTAACTTTAAAACTATTTATATTGGAGGGGGATAATTAGGCATGTTAATCCCTGCCTTTCTCATCTTGTTCCTCTCCAACTTAAAATATTAGATGATTTAGGCTTTAAATTTAAAATTAGAAGATTTATCTTTTACTTTTTCTGTTTGGTTTGTTTGTTTCAAACCATTTATTTATTTCTTTTATCGTCATATTTCTTATTTGTGGATCTTGAAACTTACAAAATTCTTGAGTGGTTATTATCTTACGATGATTTTCATAATATCTTTTACTTGCAAATTCAAATCTGTTACACGCTTGAATACAAGTTTGTTTTTCATAGTTTATCCAAAAATTAAAATCAGAGGGTAAATCTCCGTTACGCCATTTCCAATTTCCACATTCGTAAATTTGCATTAATAAATCATAACTTTCTTGAGTAGGGGTGTGAATTGCTGTTTCTTCTAATTCTTTTAATTCTAAAGTTGGTCTTCCATTTTCATCTTTTGTAAAATTAGAATTTGTTGAGTCAGATCCCATATACTGATTAAGATTTCTAAATTGAATCATTCTTTGAATTTTTGTTTCTTCTAATTTTTTTATCATCTCTTCATGTGGAAGAATTATTATTGATTTGTTTAATGTTATCATTTTATCTTTTACTTTCTCTATTTGGTTTGTTTGTTTCAAACCATTGGCTGATTTCTTGAATTATTTCTTGGGTTATCTTCTGAATTTCATAAAATTCTTTAGAAGTTATTATTTTATAATTTCCGTATTCGTTAACTTCTTCAATATCCCCATATTGAAATTTATTATATGCTTGAACACAAGTTTTTTCTCCATAGCCTTTCCAAGCATTAAATTCTGTCGGTAAAATTATATCTTCAATCCATTTTCTATCGCTACATTCGTAAATCTGCATTAATGTGTCATAACCATTTTGAGTTGGAGTGTGAATTGCTGTTTTTTCTAATTCTTTTAAAATTAAAATTGGTCTTCTATTTTCGTTTCTTTCTAAGATAGTGTTTATCTGGTTTGAACCCATATACTGATTAAGATCTCTAAATAGAATCATTCTTTGAGTTCTTGTTTTTTCTAATTTTTCTATCATCTCTTCATGTGGAAGAATTATCATTGATTTGTTTAATGTTATCATTTTAATTTTATCTTTTACTTTTTCTGTTTGGTTTGTTTGTTTCAAATAAGGACATTCACAATAAATCCAAGATGCATCGCTTACTTTTTCTGTTTGGTTTGTTTGTTTCAAACCATTGGCTGATTTCTTGAATCATTTTTGGTGTTATCTCTGGTTTTTGAATTTCATAAAATTCTTTAGGAGTTAATATTTTTTGATTACATTTTTTGATAAGTTCAATGTGTCCAAATTGAAAATTATTATTTGCTACAATGCAAGAGTTCTTTCTATAAATTTGCCAAATATGATAAATTTCTGTATTCCATTTCCAATTACCACATTCGTAAATTTGCATTAATGTGTCATAACTTTCTTGAGTTGGAGTATGAATTGCTGTTTGTTCTAATTCTTTTAAAATTAAAATTGGTTTTCTATTTTCATCTTTTGTAAAATTAGAATTTGTTGAGTCAGATCCCATATATTGATTAAGGTTTCCGAATAAATTCATTCTTTTAATTCTTGTATTTTCTAATTTTTCTATCATCTCTTCATGTGGAAGAATTATCATTGATTTGTTTAATGTTATCATTTTAATTTTACTTTTAATTTGAAGTTTATAAACTTTTGGTTAGATGTAACTATTTAGTGGTAAACTCTTTATTAAAAAATTAGAATTATTTTTATCTTTGGATTATTAAATAAGAAATTTAGAATTATCTGCCTTTAATAAATTCTTTTAATAAATTAACGATTTCATTCTTTTTATTGGGTAAAAAGGAGATTGCTCCAGCATTTTTATGTCCCCCTCCTTCAACAAAAGCTCCAGGACATTTTTCTTCAATATAATCTTTTAATTCATGAACTGAAAAATTAGCTTTGTCTGTTGCCCTCATAGTAATTGCAGTATTCATTATCCCTGCAGTCACAACAGCTGTTTCACCAGTTCTTTTTTGATATTCATCATGTACCAATCCAGTTGCTCTGCCTGGTTTTGGGAAAAAACCAAATCCGGGAAAAGTTTCTTCAATATAAATTAATTGCAAATTTGTATTTTTAATTTTTTCTTGCTTTGCATTAGCTTTTCCAATTTCTAAACCTTTTTGGTCCATTTTTTTAATGTATGGTGCCATTAGCTGAACTAATTCTTTTTGTTTATTTCTTGGTTCTCCAAATAAAACTTCTATGTATTCACGAACTTCCATAAATCGAATTTTTGAAGAAACATATTCTATAACTAAAGCAATATCTGAAAGCAGTTCTTTTGTGTATCCTTCTTTTTCTGCAATTTTTAAATAATCATTCATTGTTTTAGGATTACTTAATTCAATTTTATCTGCAAAACCAGACATTGCGGGAATTTGATTTATATTTTTTACATTTGGGTTGATAAATCTTGCAAGTTCAGAGCAGAGCATTCCTGCAGAAAAATGTGAGCCATCTTCTCCAACTAAAAAGGGATTTATATGGGTTAAAACTTCCTGTGAAATAACATCTTTGTCAAATTTATGATGATCTACAATTATAAAATCTGATCCATGTACTTTTCCTTGTTGTATTCCCATTAAATCTTCCTGTGTTGAACCGTTATCTGCGATAATTATTAGTGGCATTTTATTTGAAAATTTTGCAACATTTCTTAATGATTGTGCAGTATCTCTTATTGAGTCATCAATTTCATAAAATGGTGCAGCACATGGAGCCCTTGTGAAAAATTCCCAACGGGATTTTTCAGAACCATGTTGTTCTTCTATTAATGGCAAGATTGCTCTTTCCAATGAAAATCCTGAACTATATCCATCTGTATCATTATGATGTCTTACAATTATTGGTCTATCTTGTATTATTGCTAGTTTAATTTCTGTTGCAGCTTTAATAAATGAATCTTTAAGTTTATTTAGAATTGGGCTTTCTACAAGAAATTTTGGGGGAATAACTTTGGCTCTTTCTCTTTCAATGTCTTCTATAGATTTGATAAAATCTTTTTCTTCAGAAGGATTTAGTTTATTAATTTTTATTATATTCCCTTCTGTTTCTCCTTGAAATTCTTCTATTTTAATAAATGTTTTAATTGAATCTCCTTCTGTAATCTCTGGATATGCTCTTTGCCCTGCACCGACAAAACCTTTTAAAGAAAGGCTTCCTGTTCCGTCAGAAACAACAAATACAGTAGGACCTCCAGTTTGTGCAATACGATTTATTTTTCCGAATATAAATACAGTGTTTTTTGAATTTTTTTTAATATCTTTTATAAATGATTTCTCCAGTTTTTCTTCTCTTTCTTGTGAGGATTTTACTGGTCTTTTAAAATCTTTATTCTTTTTAGAAAAATTATTCATTTATAGTTAAATCTTTATTCAGTTATAAAATTTGTGGTTGTTGATTAAAGAACTTTTTTATCCTTAAATCATAAGTAATTTCAAGATATATTCTTGTTATAATCTCTTTTATAGATAATTTAATTGGTTTTTGAGTATTATTATTCCTGATTCTATATTGCAAGCTTACATTTAAATTCGGACAAAATTTTAATTTTCCGATTTGTTCAAGTTTTTTGGATAGAAAAAAATCATCTTTTGCATGGGTAATCTTTTCCTGTTTTCTTAATTTTTCAAGACCTTCATATCCTTTAACTGATATAAATGCAGATTTTCGAAATGCACTATTTCCTCCTCCTAAACAATATAAATTCCCTAATAGTTTTAAATAATAAATTGATATATAGAAAAAATTAAAAATTTTTCCTTTATTTCTGAATTTTGATTTTCCTCCAATTCCAACAATTTTTTGGTCCTTAAAATTTTTAATTATCACAGAAACCCAATTTTTATCTGCAACTGCATCAGCGTCGAGTGAGCCGATTATTGTTCCTTTTGATTTATTTATCCCGAAATCTCTTGCGTTTGTTTGATTTCCTTTTGGATAGTAAAATAATCTAAAATGTATTCCTTTTTCTTCGAATTTTTTTTCTAATTTTTTTGCGATTTCTTTAGTATTATCTGTACTTCCATTATCGACTATTATAATCTCATATGGTTTTTCCGTTTGATTCAGGAGGGAGGTTAGGCAATTTTTGATATTTTTCTTTTCATTTAATGTGGGGATAATTATACTTAATTTTTCTTGCATCTTTAAATATTAGGCAATTTAATTTAAAAATGATTGCAAATTAATTTAAGTTATATTTTTAAATTATATTATCTTTTTTTATTCATGTTTTTAGAAAGTATTTTACCTTTTATTGGGCAATATGGAAAAAGTATTTCTTTTCTTGGAGGTTTTATAACCGGAGAAAGTGTAATTGTTACTCTTGCTTTTTTATCTGCTCAGGGTTTTTTGCCATTATGGTATGTACTTATATTTTGTACTATTGGTATGTATTTATCTGATTTTATTCCTTTTACAATTGGAAGATTTAAATTTTTTAGAAAATTTTTAGAAAAAGAAAAATATGTTAAGCAAGTTGAAAAAATTGAATATCATTTGCAAAAATATACAAAAAATAATCTTTTTTTAATTTTATTCTATACAAAAATTATTTATGGGGCGAGTATTCCTGCATTAGTTTATCTTGGTGCAAAAAAGACATCTTATTCTAAATTTTCGTATTATAATTTATTTGTTGAATTAATCTTTGTTCCTTTTGTTGTTTTAATTGGATGGCTCACTGGTAAGGGTTTTAGTTTTCTTGCTAAGATTTTTGAAGGTCTAAGAATTGCTATTTTATTCTTAATACTTGTTATTATTATTTTATATTTTATTAGAAAATGGGAAAGTCAAAGATTAATCAAAAAGCAAAAACTATAAACCTAAAAGGAAATTCTAAAAAAGAATTTTTTCTTTTGCATGGTTTTACAGGAAGTCCTACTGATTTTAATCATCTTGGAGAATATCTTAATAAGCGATTTAATGCAAATGTAAGAATTATAAGATTAAAAGGTCACGGAGAAAAAGTAGAAAATCTTAGTAATTTTGAATATAATGATCTTTTTTTGCAGGCTGAGAATGAATTAAAAAAAGATTTAAAAAAAGGAAGAGAAATAATTGTTGGAGGAATTAGCCTTGGAAGTTTTATTGCGTTACAGCTTTCAACAAAATATCCTGTTAAAGGGATTATAAATATTTCAATTCCTTACAAGTATAAATTCTTAATTTCAATTGTTGCTTTTTTTGAACCATTTATTAAAAAAAAGCATTGGAAAAAAGTAATGCCTGAATCTCAAAAAGCTTTACGAAAAGATGCTTTTTATTATGATGCCAGTCTTTTTGGTTTTAGATATATCAAAGAAGGTAAAGACGAATTAGATAAGATTTTGAATAAAGTTATTGCTCCTTGTTTAATTGTTCATGTTATGAAAGAAAAAGTTTTTCATCTTGCTGGTGCAAAAATGATTCAAAATAGAATCAGTTCTAAAATTGTTGAATTTGATTTATTTAAATCTCTTGGTCTTCCAAGTCATAATCCTTTTTATTCGAAAAATCATCATCAATTATACGAGACTATTGGTAATTTTGTAGAAAAAAATAATTTATTTAGTAAATCTAACCTTTAATTTAACCTTTGCTTTTTCTGTCTGGTTTATTTGCTTCAAACCATTTATTTATTTCTTTTAATGTTGAATCTGTGATATCTTGAATTTCATAAAACTCTTTAGGAGTTATAATTATTCTTTTTTTCTTATTAAATTCTTCTAATTTTCCAAATCTAAATTTATCTTTTATTTCAATGCACATTATTTCTAAGTAATTTTTGATACGATTATATTCTGTAGGAAATTTATTAGAATTCCATTTCCAATTTCCACATTCGTAAATTTGCATTAATGTATCATAAATCTCTTGAGTTTTTGTATGAATTGCTGTTTTTTCTAATTCTTTTAAATATAAACTTGGTCTTCCATTTTCATTTCTTTTTAATTTGTTTTTTTCTTGGTTTGTTTCAAAATATTGATTCATTTCATGAAACATTTCCATCCTTTGAATTCTTGTTTCTTTTATTCTTTTTTCAATATCTTTTGGTATTTCAATTGATTTGTTTAATGTTATCATTTTAATTTAACCTTTACTTCTTCTGTTTGGTTTATTTGTGTCAAACCATTTATTTATTTCTTTTATTGTTGTATCTCTTATTTGCGGGTCTTGAATATCATAAAATTCTTGTGGAGTTCTGATTAAAGATTTTTCTGCAAATCTTTGTATTTCTCCATATCTAAATCCTTCAAATGCACCAATACATGTATTTCCTTTATATGTTGTCCAAGCATTATATCTTGTTGGGGTATCTCCATCCTGCCATTCCCAGTTACCACATTCGTAAATTTGCATTAATGTATCATAATCAAATTGTGTGAAAACATTGACATATGTATCTCGTAATGATTTTAAACTTAAAATTGGTCTTCCATTTTCATCTCTTCTTAAATCTGACTTTTTTGAAGAATTTTTTCCTATGAATCCATCCATTTCTCTAAGTTTGAATGGTCCATTTTTTTCTCTTTCTTTTGCTTTCTTAATAATTTCATCATGTGGAAGAATTATCATTGATTTGTTTAATGTTATCATTTTATTTTTATTTCTTTTAATTAGAAATCTAATTCAAACCATTTATTTATTTCTTCTATAATTGAATTTGTGATGCTTTCAATATTGTAAAATTCTTTTGGTTGTATTATTTTGTAATTTATACTTTCATAAAATTCTTTACTTGAAAATCCTACTTTGCCCTGTACACTTATGCATGTTCTTTTTCTATACATCTCCCAAAAACTACGTGTTGTTGGTTTGTTTTCACTTTCCCATTTCCAATCTGCACATTCACAAACTCTCATTAAATCCCAATATTCTTTTTTGCTTTGGGTTTGCACTACTGTTTTATCTAATGATGTTAAATATAAACTTGGTCTTCCATTTTTATCTCTTTTTAAATTATAATTTATTTGATTGGTTCCAATGTATTGATTAAGGTCTCTAAATTGGTGCATCCTTTGTATCCTTGTTTCTTCTAATTTTTTTATCATTTCTTCATGTGGAAGAATTATCATTGATTTGTTTAGTGTTATCATTTTTATCCTTTGCTTTTTCTGTTTGGCTTATTTACTTCAAACAATTGGTTTATCTCTTTAATCATTTTTGGTGTTATCTCTGGTTTTTGAATTTCATAAAATTCTTTAGGAGTTAATATTCTCCAATTTTTTTTAATATAAAACTCTTTGTTACCATATCGAAATCTGTTTTTTATTGGTATGCATGTTTGTTGTTTATAGCTTTTCCAAAAATTATGTTCTGTGGGTGTATTGTCTGGCCATTCCCATTTCCCAATTTCATAAATTTGCATTAATGTATCATAACTTTCTTGAGTTGAAATATGAACTGCTGTGTTTTCTAATTCTTTTAATTCTAAAATTGGTCTTTCATTTTCGTTTTTTTCTTGGTTTGAACTTGTTGTATTTGACCCAATGTATTGATTAAGGTCTCTAAATTGGTGCATTCTTTGTATCCTTGTATCTTCTAATTTTTTTATCATTTCTTCATGTGGAAGAATTATCATTGATTTGTTTAATGTTATCATTTTATCCTTTGCTTTCTCTATTTGGTTTGTTTATCTCGAACCATTCATTTATATTTTGGATAATTTCCTGTGTTATTTCAGGGTTTTGAATTTCGTAAAATTCTTTAGGAGTTATTATTTTTAAATTAAAATTTTGTGTGTGTTTAAATGCAAAATTATATATAAAATTCTTTTTTGCGGTTATGTTTATGTTGTTTTCTTTATTGTTTTTCCAAGCGTTAAATTCTGTAGGGAATTTTTCAGAATACCATTTCCAGCTTCCACATTCATAAAGTTGCATTAGTGTGTCATAAATTTTTTGATTTTGTATTAGTATGACTATTCCATCTAATTGTTTTAAATCTAAAATTGGTTTTCCATTTTCATTTCTTTTTAAATTATAATTTATTTGATTGGTTCCAATATATTGATTAAGGTCTCTAAATTGGTGCATTCTTTGTATCCTTGTATCTTCTAATTTTTTTATCATTTCTTCATGTGGAAGAATTATCATTGATTTGTTTAGTGTTATCATTAACCTTATTTTAAATTTAAAATTTATAAACTTTTGGTTTAATGTTACTATTTAGTGACAAATGATAATTCTTAAAATAGTTTAAAAAATCTTTTTTATAGTTGAAGAATTACTTTTAGCGTAAATAAAATCTGGAATCTAATATTTCCTGTAAAGAATATTTTCTTGTATTTAATATATTATTTATTGTTTCTGGTAATATCCCCATAAGATGACTGCCTCCATCATCAAGATCGTCTGCACCATTGACATATGATTCATTGCTTAGTCTTCCAAGATACCATGCTCTCATTTCCGGAGTTGTTCCTTTACAAGAACCGAGAATAATACTCATTGGTGTTTCACAACCGTATTTTTTTTCACTTTCATCGTAAATAAAATCGGTATAATCATTAAGTAGTGCTTGATCTCTGGATAAAATTCTCCAAAGAGGGTTAGCTTTAACTTCTTTTTTTGAGTTGAAATCTATTGTTCTTTTAATTCTTGTATTTTTTAATTCAACAACATTTGGTTGTTTTTTTAATTGTTCATAAATTGCAAATGCTTCATCCCTATTTTCACTTAATAATAATGCACCATTGTATAATTTTTTAGGATTTGGAGAGATTTTTATTAACATTTCTGAATCTAAATCAATTAAGATATTTTGTGTTTCCGGATGATAGATAACTGCATCGCAAGTATCGTAATTGTTTAGCCAAGCATTTTTTATAGTTTCTGGACCATTTCTAAAGTTAAGTCTGATTTGCATAAATTGTGAAACATTTGCAGGAATTCTTCCTTCTGCTCTTAGTTTAGGCATTGTTTTTAGGTATTTGCCTGGAAATTCTTTATATGTTTCTGGTGTTTCATTAAGTATTGTCATGATTCAACAATTAAAAATGGGTTTATAATCTTTATTGAACTAAAAAAGAATTAAAGTTTTCCAAGTAAAGACTTAACTTTGTTCCATCTCAAAAAGCAAATGATAAAGAATAAAAACGAACAAAAGCTTAAGAGAATTAATGGAAAATCAAATCCGTCAGCCAATAGTGACTGTTTGTGGACATGTAGATCACGGAAAAACATCTATTTTAGATTGTCTTAGAAGTTCATGTGTTCAAGAAGGCGAGGCTGGTGGAATTACACAAAAGATTTCTTTTACTTCTTACCCGATGAATCAGTTAAAAGCTGCTTGTCCTTTAATTGGTAAATCCGGGATTAAACTTAATATTCCTGGTTTTTTGTTAATTGATACTCCTGGTCATGCGGCGTTTATAAATTTAAGAAAACGTGGTGGGAGTTTGGCTGATTTGGCTGTTTTGGTTATTGATATTAATGATGGAATAAAACCTCAAACTGCTGAGGTTATTAAAATTTTAAAAATGAATCATACGCCTTTTATTATTGCTTTGAATAAAATTGATAATATTTCCGGATGGAGAAATAGCGATAAGGATTTGAAGTCGGCGATTGAATCTCAACAGGAAAATGTTAAGCAGGTTTTTGATGAAAGATATATGACTTTGATTGGTGCATTAAATAATTATGGGTTTGATGCGGATTTATATTATAATATTGACGATTTTACTAAACAGGTTGCTTTGGTTCCGTGTTCGGCTATTACGAAACAGGGTATTCCTGAATTAATTATGATGCTTTGCGGTTTAAGTCAGAGATATTTAACTGAGAAATTGAAATTACATAAAGATGCGAAAGGTGTTATGCTTGAAATTAAAAAAGAAAAGTCAACTAATTATATTGAAGCTATTTTGTATGATGGTGAATTATCTAGGCAAGATGAAATTGCTGTTGCGAGTTTTGATGGTGAGCCTATTATCACTAAGATAAGAATTTTGGAAGAAATTTTGCCGTTGTGTTCAAAATTTATTCCGAAAGATAAAGTTCAAGCTTCAACTGGTGTAAGAATGCAGTTAGTTGAGAAAGAAAATATTTTACCTGGTATGCCGTTTGTTCTTTACAAAAATAATCTAGATGAAATTAGAGAAATTTTTAAAAAAGAAATTTCTGAAAATATTAAAACGGAAAAATATGGTATTATTGCTAAGGCTGATTCTTTAGGCAGTTTAGAAGCATTGTTGGTTTTATTGGGTGAAAAAAACATTTCTGTTGTTAAGGCTGGTATTGGCAGTATTAATAAATCTGATGTGATTTCTGCAAAAGCTAATTTGGAAATTAATGAACTTAATGCGATTATTATTGGATTTAATGTTAATCTTGAAGATGATGCTAAGGAAATTTTACAAAAAAATATTAAGGTTTTGACGAATGATGTTGTTTATCGTTTAATTGATGATTTAGTTGAATATCGTAAAGAAAAAATGAATGAGATTGAAAAAAGGCGTTTAATGTCTCTTGCGACAATTTGTAAATTAAGGGTTTTACCTCAATATGTTTTTAGAAATACTAAACCTGCGATTTTTGGTGTTAGGGTTGAGGGGGGGAAATTAACTTCTGATTTAGCTTTGATTAATAGTTCTGAAGAAAAAGTCGGGCGAGTAAAAAATATTGAATCTGAAGGTAAATCTGTTCATGAGGCAAATGAAAATTTAGAAGTTTCAATTTCAATTCCTGGTATTAATTTTGAGCGACAATTAAAGGATATTGATTTTCTTTATACTGATATTGGTGAATCGCAATTTAGAAATTTTAAGAAAAATAAGGATCTTTTAAGTGAGAATGAAAAGAAGATTTTAATGGAGATTGCTGATATTAAGAGAAAAAAACGTGTTGATTGGGGGACGTGATAAGTTTTAAAAATTAAATTGTGAATTTTTTTATGACAAATGTTGAATTTTATGGCAAGAATGTTAATTTAGATAAAATCGGGATTGTTTTGGTTGATATGCAGTATTCATATTTAAAAGAATATTCTTTGAAATATATTTCTTTTATGCGTGAGGCTCAAAAAGATATTTTACAAATTGCTGTGAATAAAGATTATCCTCTGGGAGTATTAGAATTTCTTTGGGATAAAAGAACTGATTCTGAATTGAGGAATTTAATAAATAATATTCCAAGAAAAAAATATTTTAAAAAAGAAAAAATGGATGGTTTTTCGAATGAAAAATTTTATCCTTGGTTAAAAAAAATGGATTTGGAAACTTTGTGTTTTATGGGAATACATACTAATCAATGTGTTTTAGAAACTGCTAAATCTGCTAAGAATTATGGATTTAATATTATGCTGGCAAAACAGTTAACGAAGGGTATTGCTTCTTCTAAAAATTTTTTTAAATCAATTAATTGGTTTAGAAATAATGGGGTTTATCCTAAAAATTATAAAGAAATTGTTGAGTTGTTAAATAAAAAATAATAAAAATTTTGATTAATAGATTATTAAAAAATTAATAATCTGGTATTGATGTTATTATTGAGTGGTTACAAGATAGGAATATTTATAAACCTAATATCTATTTTATTTTTATGGATTTAAATTTTGGTCATGAAAGGGAAATTACTCAAGAAATTGGTAAGGGTTTAGAAAGTTCATTCAAGGAAGCAAAAAAAATTGATTATCAAATTGCAAAATCTCTTAATAATGATTTTGGTTTAATGGGTTATATCGGGCAAATACCTTTAGTTGGCAAGGTTGTTACAAAAGTAAGGGCTGTTAAACCTTTAAAATCTTTAGAATCTGAATTAAGAACTTCTCTAAACAATTCTCTTGTTTCATTAGTGAAAGTTGGAAAGAAAGTTCAGACAGAAAAAGAAAGGATAAAAGATTTAAATGTAGTTTATGAAACTGCGATTAAGGATGAATGGGGACCTAAAGAATTTATGAATTTTATTGAATCTAATAGTGATTTGAATTTAGTTGTTTCTTTAGATGGAGAACAATTTGATATGAAATATTTATTTGGAGAAGTTGATTTGCATTTATCTCCTGAAAGGATGCAAGAAAAACAACAGGAATATCTTGATTGGTTTAAACAACATATTAATCTTAGTGAACAGTATTTAGATTCAATGGAAGCATTATGTTTTGTTGGTTGTGAATGGATCGGGGGTATGACTAGAAGTTATTTTGATTTGACTCAATTAAGGGGAGGAATGGAAGAAATACAAAAGACACTTAATAATCTTGGAAGAGGGGGAAATGCATCTATTTCAAGTCAAAAAGCATTAAGGAAATATGGAACTGCTTATATTAATGGAATGAAAAGTTTGGTTAATGGATACAAAAAAATGTGTGCTTTAAAAGATAATGGCTCAGATGAATTTAGAATAGCAATAGGTGAATTAAAAAGTGAACTAGATAAACCTAATCAGTATGTAGAATTAGACAATTCTAAAAAAAATTTGCAAAAAAGATTAACTGTAAACCCAAATAGTAAGGAGAATTAAATGACAACTCTTATTGGCAATGAAGTTTTTGAATATCTTGGGCATCTTAATTCTGAAGTTGAAAAATTAAAATCAGATTATGAAATAAGAGATTTCAGATACCAAATGCATCAGCAGATGCAAAATATTCTTCTTGCTGAAGAAAAATTTCTTCGGGAAGTTCATAAAGACCAAGCAATGCTTTCTTTTTCAGGTAATGGTCTTCCAACAACAGAATCATTAAAGCCAGATCTTGAAACAATCGTTAAATTATCTGAGGAACATAAATTATTTAGAGACATTGCAGAAACTTATAAAATCTCTGGGAAAGAGGATGAAATAAATTATAAGACAATGTCTGAGAATGAATGGCTTAATTTATTAAAAGATAAATCAAAATTAATTGAAAAAAATTCTTTTGAGATTAATGAAACAAATGATGGAAAACTTGAACTTAATGTAGCAAAAAAGATTTATGTTAATTCTATTGATGAATTTTCAAAAAAATATCCTATTGCAATGATTAATGGTAAAACTATGTATCAGGTTGCTTGGGGAAGATTATTTTCTGAATCAAGTCAGGAATTTTTAGGAACTTCTTATGATTTAGTTAAATTAAATAAAGAATTAAAAACTTCCCCTATAAATCTTATTAACTTTAATACTGAATTGGATATAGGTAATCTCGAAATGTATGATTTTGCTAACAAACCTAAAGTGATTGTTAATTATCTTGCTGAAGTATTAGCAAGGAAATTTCCAGAAAAATTATTTGAGATTAAAAATAATGGTTCTTTATTTGAAAGAATAGAATCTCAAAATCCTTTTTTTTGGAAATTTAAAAAGACAAAAAGAGATCTGATATTATGTCTTCTTGACATCTGGTCTTCTCAAAATTATTTAATATCAAATACAATATTTAGGGATGAAGTAAAAAAGATTTTTAAAGAATTAGAACAAAAAAACAATTTTAAAATAAATATGCGCTATCAAGCTGATTAAAATGACAACATTAATAGGGGATGAGCTTTTCGAATATATTGAACATTTACAAGGTGAAGTTGACAAAAGAATTTCTACCAATCAAGAAGGAAGTTTAAGTTATTTAATGCACTCTCAAATGAGAGATATAGTCATTGCAGAAAGAGATTTTCTGAAATATATTAATTCAAATGGAACACAACCAATATTATCTATTTCTCCTAATGGGTTACCTTCTGTCAATTCTTTAAATCCTGATTTAGAAAAAATCTGTGAATTAGCAGAAAATAAATCTTCATTTAGTGATATTACTCAAAAATTTAGAAAAGGAATTCATGGAAAAAACAAGGAAGAGGGTAATATATATACATCGGTTTCAGAACAAGAATGGAATAAAGAATTATCTAATAGAAATAAAGAAAAATTAAATTCACAAATTGGATTTGCATTTAGTGAAACCGATGAAGGAAAATTTGAACTTGCATTAAGAGAAGATTTTTATTTGCAAGTTTATGACCAACACTCAAAAGAATTTCCAGTTTTAATTAGAGAAGGAAAAATGAATTATCATGTAGTTTGGAATAAATTAATTGATAATTCTGAAGAAAATTTTTATGTCCCAAATACTGCTTTAGTTTTATCAAATAATGGATTGCAACAACAAACAATTCCTTCAAATTTAATTGGAATGAAGGAATATTTTAGTAGAGAATGTGATGATGTTTTTACTTCTGGAAATATCGAAGATTATGATTCTAACTCTCAAAAAAAGATTATTATTGGTCAGGTTTCAAAATTACTTGCTCAAAAAAAATCTCAATGTCAGTTTGCAGTTGATGGAATTAGATTAAATTTTGTGCAAAAAAGACCAAATAAAAATAGATTTTTATTCTGGATAAATAATGATTTGGAAACAGAGTGTGCAGGTTACTATTCGAATTCTCCTTTTGTTATAACCATAACTTCTCGTAAATTTAGTGAGGATATAGAAAAAATTCTCCAAGAAATTTCTCAACAATTAGGGTCAGATATAATATGTAAAAAATCGTATTCTCTAAAAGATGAGAATGTTAAGTTTTCGGATGATGATTTTTAAAGTTTTTTTTGCATTATATCACGTATAACTGTTAATGCTTTATTATCTGTCTTTTTAAAAAGTTATTAAAAAATTAATAATCCGGTAATTCAGATTCATCAGATTCAGATTCTTCCGGTTCTTGTGGAACCACTTCTGTTGGCTTGATGTCATCTTTAGAGATTGAATTAATCATCTCTTTGAACTTTGGGAAGTCAGTTGCGGGGATTCTTACTCCTGCTTTTGTAAACCCTGTGTATCTTTCACTTGTTACAAATTCTCTTATTGTAAGTCCTCGTTGACCACCAAAATCATCAAGTCGTATTACAATATCTGACCTGTCATTTTTAGTAATTCTTCCGATGTCTTTTTCCATGTCTGTTTAAAATCAAAATCTATTTTTAAATATTATGTAGAAAATGGGATAAAATTTCGTTGTTTTTACTAAAGGAAAATAAAGTGAATTTTTAGTGATTGTAAACGTAAACGTTAAATTAATAAATTATTTTGTTTTAAATCTTTTTATGAATTTAGAAAAAACTGTCGAAGAGGATAAAAAAATTAGGGGGATTTTAAAAAAATTTTTTAAGAATAAGAATGATTTTAAAGAAAAATATCCTGAAGATTTTGGTATTCTTAAAAAATTAGGTTATGTTATTGAGATGTATAATTATAATCGAATGCCGGATTATTCTCTGTCTATTAAAGGATATAATTTAATTTATAATCTTTCTAAAAAATCTAATTGCAATCGTCCAATTTTAATTCGATGATTTTTCAAAAGATTTATATGCCTTGAACTCATTAATTCTTTATGGTTGATATTGGTTGTGAATATAGAAATAGTTGTCCGAAATATCTTGGGGTATATGATAATAGTCCCATGACTCCTAAAAATTTAAAAGATTTATGTGATAATGTTTCAAGAAAAACACTTGAGGGTGGAAATTATTGTTCGGATTATGATTATATTACTGCATTTAGCGATTTAGTGTTTGATTCTATCAAGCAAGCTTCTAAAAACCTTTCCAATAATTTATGTGAAGCTGAAGGATGTTTAAGAGAAATTCATAAGCGAAAAAGTACTTCTATATAATAGTAACATTTATAAATACTATTCTAGATAAGTTTATCTATGACAGATATTGGTTGTAAATATAAAAGTGTATGCAATACTTATAAGGGTAAATTTGATTGTACTCCTTTATATTCAAAAAATTTTAGAAATACTTGCGATAAGGCTCGAGATGGTTCGATTGATGTGCTTTGTCCTATGTATGGATTGTATGAGCAAATTGATTTTTTTAAAAAAGAAAAAAAATCTCTTTTAGAACTACTAAATATTTCTGAAGAAAAAATATAATTTTTATTTTTTTAATAATAAACCTTAAATTATACTCGCTCTAATTATTTTAACTTCTTTTAATGGTTTATCATTTGCATCTGTTTGTACTTCTGCAATTTTATCTACCACATCCATTCCTTCAGTTATTATTCCGAAAGTTGGATGTTTTCCATCAAGAAAATTATTATCAACTAAATTAATAAAAAATTGGCTTCCTCCGGTATTTGGTCCTGCGTTTGCCATTGATATTGTTCCTCGATTATTTTTATTCCCGCCTTTGTGTGTAAATTCATCTTCAATAGTATATCCTGGTCCTTCCATTCCTGTTCCTGTAGGATCTCCTCCTTGAATCATAAATCCGTCGATTATTCTATGAAAAATTACTCCATCGTAAAATCCTTCTTTAACTAATTTTTCAAAATTTCCTGCTGTAAGAGGCATATCTGTATAAAGAGTTATCACAATATTTCCCATATTTGTTTCAAGTAATACTTTTGTTGGTTTTGTCATTTTATATGTTGCTCCGATTATTCCAATTATTGTGACACAAATTAAAATTGTTGTTAATAATGTTTTTATTTTGTGCATTAGTTATCTAACTATTTTTTATTTTTAAAGTTTATTAATCTTTTTGGATAATTATCTTCTTGCCCTGTTATAATTTGGTCTATTATTGTATCTTCTTCCAGATTCATTTCTTTGTTCTGAATCATTTCCCCTTGAGTCTCTTCTTTGTCCTGAATTACTTCCTCTTGAGAAATTTCTTCCTGAACTTCTTCTTTGACCTGAATTGTTCCCTCTTGAGAAATTTCTTCCTGAACTTCTTCTTTGGCCTGAATCATTTCCTCTTGAATGATCTCTTCTTCCAGTATCCATCTCTATTCTTATTGTTTTAAATTCCGGTGTTTCTTCATGTTCTATTTTTAATGATTTGTCTTCACTTATTTTATTAAAATTCTCATAATCTCTATTTGCTACTATATTAATTGCTTTACCTTCTTTTCCTGCTCTTGCTGTTCTTCCAATTCTATGGACATATTCTTTGCTGTCTTTTGGCAAATCGTAATTATATATATGGCTTACACTGTTAATATCCAGTCCTCTTGCTGCGACGTCGGTACAAACAAGGATGCTTGTTCCTTTTGCATGGAATTCTTCTAAGATTTTTGTTCTTTTATTTTGGGCTAGTCCTCCATGGATTGCTTGTGCGTTAATATTTATTTTTTGTAAGTTTTGAACTAAGAAATCTACATTTCTTCTTGTTGAGCAGAAAATCATTACTAAATCTGATTTTTCTTTTTCAAGTAAATGCACTAGTAATGAAAATTTTTCATAAGGTTGTACATCATAATATACTTGTTTTAATTTTGAACTGTCAACATATGATTTAACTGAGATTTCTTTTGGGTTTCTTGTATATTGTTTTGCGAGATAATCTAAGTCTGATGAAATTGTTGCTGAAAATAACATTGTTTGTCTTTCTTTTGGGCATTGTGTGATTATTCTGTCTACGTCTTTAAGAAATCCCATGTCTAGCATTCTATCTACTTCATCTAATACTAAAATTTTTATGTTGCCTAAATCTAATGTTCTTCTTTTCATGTGGTCTAGAATTCTTCCGGGGGTTCCGACGATTATATCTGCTTGCGGGATGTTTCTTATCTGTGCGTTTATATCTACTCCGCCGTAAATTGCGTATGTTCTTAATCTTTTATTATTGGAGAATTTTTTTATTGCTGATGCTACTTGGTC
>DATDUI010000012.1:0-5351 GCA_035290465.1 Candidatus Nanoarchaeia archaeon
TGCTAAAAAATTAGATATTACTATTAATCAAACAAGAAATATTCTTTACCGAGTTTCTGAATTTGGTTTAGTTTCATCTATTCGAAAAAAAGATAAGAAGAAAGGATGGTATACTTATTTTTGGAAATTTGAAATTTTGAAGTGTTTAGAATTTTTCAGAGATCATTTAACTAAATTGAGAGATGATTTTGCAACGCAAATTAATAGTCGTGAAAAGAATAAATTCTATATCTGTGAAAGATGTAGCATTGAATCTAATGAAGAAGAAGCTTTACTGAATAGTTATACTTGTAATGAATGTGGGGATATTTTCACGATAAAAGAGAATGAAAAAATAATAAAAGATTTAAAACGAAACTATTCAAAAATTGTTGAGGAGTTAAAAATTGTTGAATCTGAAATTCAAAAAGAAAAAGCTATTCTTGAAAAAGTTAAACAAAAAGAAATAAAAAAACAAGAAAAAGAAACATTAAAGAAAAAGGAAGATGCTGCCCAAAAAAGAAAACTTGCAAGAGAAGAAAATGCAAAGAAAAAAGCTGCTGAAAAAAATCCTGTTTTAAAAAAAGTTCCTAAAGCAAAAGTTGAAAAAAAGAAATCTGTTCCTAAAAAAACTAAACCTTCAACTAAAAAATAGTTAAAAAATGGAAGGATTTTATCAAATTAATTCACGGGGGAATAATCTCTTTTTTAGATTTAATTTAACTTTACAATTAATTATTTTGAATGTTTTTTTCTATATAGTTTCTTTAATTATTTTAGGTGTTTATGGTGAAACTTTTTTTTCTTCAAATTTAGCATTAAACCCTAGTTATATTTTAAATGGTGAAAAGATATGGACTATTTTTACCAGCATATTTGTGCATGGAAGTTTTTTTCATCTTTTTGCAAATATGTTTTCTTTATTTTTTATTGGAAATTTTCTTGAAAAATTAATTGGCAGGAAAAGATTTTTATGGGTTTATCTTATTTCCGGTTTAGTTGGGGGGTTATTTTTTATATTTTTTAGTGTATTATTCGGGAATCCTGATGTTTTTGCTGTTGGTGCTAGTGGTGCAATTTTTGGTCTTTTGGGTGTTTTAGCATTATTGGTTCCTCATTCTAAAATTTATCTTATTGTCGGGCCTTTATTATTAATTGTTGCTGAAGTTGTGCTTACAGATTTTTTGCCCGGTAGTATCTTGCCTTTGTTTAGTTTTATAGTTAATATTCTATTTATCGCTATGATTTTTTCTTTACTTTTTCCTATAAGTCCAATTCTTAGAAAATTATCTCTTCCATTACAATTGTCTATGTGGATGTTACCATTTGTTGCAATTATTCCATTATCAATAATTTCTTTATTTGTTCCTTTGCCTATTGGCAATAGTGCTCATTTTGGCGGGCTTGTTGTTGGTTTAATTTATGGTTTTTACCTAAGAAAAAAATTTCCGAATAAAACGAAAAGAATAAGTAAGCTTTTTAGTTAAGTATGTTAAAGATGAAATCAAAAAAATTTAATTTAAAAAAAGAGTTTAATAAAAGTTTAAATTATATTAAGGAATCTAAAAATTTTATTTATATTGTAATTGCAATTTTTTTCTTTTTTGCATTCGTAGGTTTTTTTATTCCTACTCCTGATTCAATTTCTGAGCAATTGTTAAAATTTATACAGGAATTAATGGAAAAAACTTCCGGGATGAATCAATTTGAATTAATTCAATATATTTTTTTGAATAATTTACAAAGTAGTTTTTTTGGATTAGTTTTGGGTGTTTTTTTTGGGGTTTTTCCGATAATTACTACGATTGTGAATGGTTATATTCTTGGGTTTGTATCTATAAAAGTTGTTAGTATTGAAGGAATTTTTGTGTTATGGAGGTTAATTCCTCATGGTATTTTTGAACTCCCTGCTGTTTTTATTTCGTTGGGTTTAGGCCTTAAATTTGGTTCGTTTATGTTTCAAAAAAAGAAATTTGATGCATTGAAAGATTATTTTATAAATTCTTTAAGGGTTTTTTTCTTTATTGTTTTTCCTTTGCTTGTTATTGCTGCGATTATTGAAGGAAGTTTGATTGCACTTTTTGGGTAAAGATTAGGAAAATAAAGGTTTGGGAATCCCCATTTTTTTGCCCAAGAATCAGCATTAACTTCTAGTTTGAGATTATCGCTTTTTTTCCAATTTCTATTTTGCATCACATGTCCAAATTCATGAGCAATTACATATTTTAATTTTTTAATAGGTATTGATTTTGGAATTGTTAATTGCATAATTTGAAATTTTTTATCTCTTGGAGAAAAATGCATTACTTGTCCTAGGGCACCTTCATGTAGAACCATTAGTATAAGGTTTTTTGTTGCAATATTAAATTCTTCTTCTGAAAATTTTTTTATAACTTCAATAAATGCTTTTTGGACTTTTGGGTATAAATGTAAGCTTTGTTGTGATTTTACAAATTTTTTTCCTTTAGATTCAGATACCATTTTAAATTAAAGATGGTTTTTATTTAAATAGTTTTATTGATAAAACAAACTTCAAAGTAAAGAGAATTTTGTAAAAATGTTCCAATTCTCTTAGAAGAACTTTAAAACGAAATCTGACTATTTCTAGGTTTAATCAATTTTTGCAAATCTATTCATTCAAAGTTCTCTAAAGAGATAACTTAAAATTTAATTAAACTTATTTATTCTTTTAAATCGCTTATTCCTAGAATTATAAAAAGAAGGCCTGCAAATATTAAAATCCACATGATTCCACCCTTTAGTAATTCAATTGCTGCAGTTCCCATACCCAGAAGATTCATTCCTCCAATGTATGTTACTGCTGTTAAGCAAATTAATCCAACAATAATTTCTAACCATTTATTCATTGTACGAGAAAAAATATCTCTTGATTTAAAAGGATTTTTATGCTGAAATATAACTTTGGAAACACTTAAATATTATTGTGAATCTTTGAATTTATGAAAAAATTAAAAATTAATAACGAAGAAATTGCCAAAAAAAGCATTTTGAAAGAAAGTGAAAGTGTTGAGGGGAAGGTTATTGAAGGTTATGATTTTAATAATGGTGTTAATTATGAAAAGATTATAGATAGTTTTTCAACTATGGGTTTTCAGGCTTCGCATTTAAGTAAAGCAATTGATATTGTTAATGAAATGATTCAGGTTAATTCTAAAATATTTTTAGGTTATACTTCTAATATGGTTAGTTCAGGAATGAGGGAAATTATTCGATATTTAGTTCAAAATAAAAAAGTAGATGTTTGTGTTACAAGTGGCGGAGGTTTTGAGGAAGATATTATAAAATGCTTAGGAGAAACTGTCTTAGGGGATTTTAGATTATCCGGTAAAGATTTACGTGAGAAAGGAATTAATCGAATTGGTAACTTATTAGTTCCAAATAATAATTATATTTTATATGAAGAATTTTGCATGCCTATCTTGGAAGAGCTTTATCAGGACCAATTAAAAACCGGGAAAGTTTATGCCCCTTATGAAATTATTTGGAAGTTTGGGGAGAAAATAAATAATAAGAAAAGTATTTGTTATTGGGCATGGAAAAATCAAATTCCGATTTATTGCCCTGCTATTTTAGATGGAAGTTTTGGGGATATGGTTTATTTTTTCAAATATAAAAGACCTGATTTTAAGGTTGATGTTGCTGAAGAAACAAAACAGTTAAATGAATCAACTTTTGGGGTTGATAAATCCGGGGTTTTAATTTTAGGTGCTGGTTTAGTTAAGCATGCTATTTTAAATGCACATCTTTATCGTGATGGTGCAGATTATGCTGTTTATATTAACAATGCTCAGGAATTTGACGGGAGTGATGCAGGGGCATTACCTGAAGAGGCTATTTCATGGGGAAAATTAAAGCCTGAAGCTAAAGTGGTTAAGGTTTACGGCGATGCAACGATTATTTTTCCATTGCTTGTTGCTAAAACTTTTGCAAAAAAATAATTTTATATCTTTGTAATTCTGCAAGAAATTTAGTTAATGAAAAAAGAATATTAAAAATTTGATTTTTGAGGTTAAAGCTCGAAGAATTCTCAAGAATGTTTTGTGTTGAAAATTTTAATTAAATCCTCCAATTATCCTGTTTTCCTGCATTCTCATAACCTCGCACGAAACTTTATGGATGTAAAAAAGTGTATTAAAATTTGATTTTTGAGATTCCCACTTCAAGTTCAAGCTAAAGCTTGAAGACCCACCCTTAAAAATATTTGAATTTCCAATAAGCTAATCAAAAATTAAATTTTTATTATTAATACGCTTTTTTTATCGTTTCTACCACGAAGTTGCCCACTCCTTGATTCTGAAAATACAAAAGCAATCTTTGCACCTTTAGGAATTAAAATCTTAATTATTAAACACACTTTTTTATTATTAATAAGAAAAATTAAATTTTTATTGTTCCTACTATGAAGTTAATCGTCTTTTAATCTTCAACAGAATATTTTAAATCATTTTTTCGATTTTTCTATCAAAAACCGAAAAATCTTAGAAAAGGTTTATATATTTTTGGTATTTTAATAAATTATGGAACAAAAAATTTCTCCGATTAAAATTGAATCAAAGCCATCGTCGAGCAAAATGGAATTACTTGATATTTTAAAACTTCTTGCTCCTGGTACATCGTTGAGGAATGCTTTAAATGATATTCGTATGGCAAAACTTGGTGCATTAATTGTTGTCGATAAAAAAGGTTTATCTGAAATTTGTTATGGGGGTTTTAATGTTGATTGTAAATTTACTCCTCAAAGATTAATTGAACTTTCTAAGATGGACAGTGGAATAATTTTATCTTCAAATATGAAGAGGATTTTAAGGGTTAATACTTTACTTGTACCAAATATTTCAGTTAAAACAAATGAAACCGGTACTCGTCATCAGGCTGCTGAAAGAACTGCAAAACAAATGGAAACATTAGTGATTGCTATATCTGAAAGAAGACATAAAATTACAATTTATTATGGCAATCTTAATTATGAATTAGAGCATGAATCAAGTGTTAGAAGAAAAGCAATGGATACTTTACAAACTTTGGAAAAGCAAAGAGAGATGTTTGATGATTCTATTGCTCATTTGAATATTTTAGAAATTAATAATCTTGTTACAATTAGTGATGTTTGCGGGGTTTTACAACGTATTGAAATTATTCAAAGAATTTACGAGCAAATGAAAAAGTATCTTATTGAGTTAGGTAACGAGGGTGTTATTGTTAGTATGAGGTTAAGAGAATTGATAAAAAATTTGAATTGGGAAAAAGAAATGGTTCTAAAAGATTATTTCAAGGATTATGTTAGAATTAATAATTTATTGAAAACTATGAATTTTAATTTTTTAATTGAAACTTCAAATTTATCCAGAACT
>DATDUI010000013.1:0-3370 GCA_035290465.1 Candidatus Nanoarchaeia archaeon
ATGCATGATGATCAATCCAAACAACAGGAATATTTACCTCTTTAACTTTCTCCCAAAATTTATCAGACACTTCAGCCTTATCAAGGATAAAAATATAATCAGCATTAAATTCAACAACCTTTCTAAAATAATCATCAATTAGCTTTGGAAAAGATTTTATCGGAATACCCTTGCCCCGCTCAATAAATCTTTGAAGAATTAAAAAACTACAAAGCCCATCAGGATCATTATCAAAAAAAAAGATAGGATTTTGAGCAGTTTCTAAATGTTCACGAATCTCAAGAATTTGCTCACTTGTTAACATACTAAAGAATCACCAAAAAGATTATTTAAGGTTTATCATAAACCATTTTGATTTTTGATTCCATGATATTACAGGATGCTCCGAAAGTTAGTATGGGCTTAAGTTAAAAGATACCACAATTCAATGTTTCGGGGAGGTTCAAAAGATTGTTTTTAATAATTAAGATTTCACAAAGTAAACTAATTGAATTAACGTTAGTTTAGTTTACTTTTGTCAAGAAACTTGCAAATGGGGTTTCTTGAGCACACCCAAGAATTCATTCTCCTAAAAATTCTTGGTGTTAGAGAATTATTTTATAATTATCTATAGCTAAAAGGCAAATCATTAATAATGATTTTGGGGCGAGTAATTTCGTGGTAGAAACAATAATCCACAAAGTTTCGTGCGAGGTTATGAGAAAGAGTGGGACATTAAAATTCATGCAAAGAAATTCAGGGATTCCATGTGGCATTACAGAAGGCTCATAAAAATGCCACCTTTCAATGTTTTGAGGAGATTCAAAAACTTCAAAAGTATCGTCTTTTGATAGTCCCAGAAAATTTAATTCTACAAATTTTCTGAGAAAACCAGAGGGTTCTTTTTAGTTAAATCTTAAAAACAATTTTCTAAAAAAAACAAAGTCGGAATCTCAAAAATAAAAAACTAAATAAATTTATAAAGATAATAAAAAAGCGTATTAATAAATTAAAAAACCCATAAAAATAATTTATCTAAGATAAATTATTTTTTTCAACACCATACTTATCCCAAATCTGCTTAAATCTCGGATTTTTCTTAATTTCATTTAAACTACCCTCAGCGATAATTTTTCCATGATCAAACATATAAATATAATCAAATTTATCTAATAAATGCAAACGATGTATTGAAGAAATAATAGTTTTACCTTTAAATTCCCTGAAAATATTATCATGAATTTTCATCTCATTTAAACTATCAACACTGCTTGTAGGTTCATCAAATAAAACAATATCACTTCCTTTTGCAGCAAGTAAACCTCTTGCAAGAGCCAAACGCTGTTTTTCCCCGCCACTTAAAGAAACACCTTTCTCCAAAACATTAGTATCCAAGCCATCCCTCAATCTTCTAACAACATCACCAAACTGAGCCATATTAATTGCTTTTTGCAAATCACTTTTCTTAACATTTAAATCCATGGTAATATTAAAACCAATAGTATTATTGAAAATTTCAGGCTCTTGCGGAATCAAAGTAATATGTCGCTTTAATTTTTGAATCCCCCCATTAATTTCTAAACCATTAACATAAACATTACCTTTATCTGGAAAATAAAGTCCCCTCATTAAAGAAAGAATAGTACTCTTGCCTGAACCGCTTTCCCCAATTAAAGCAATTTTTTGCCCCCTCTTAAAATTAATATTAACATTATCAATATGTAATTTTTTTCCGTCGTCATCATAAGTAAAACTAAGATTTTTCAAACTTATTTCATTCCAATCTACAGGTAATTTACCCTCAATTCTATTATCAACTAAATCATAAGCCTCATCAATAGGATAAGCACCGTAAATTTTAGAATCATACTTTGCAATCTTAGTATAAATATTTGCGAAATTAAAGAAAGTATTACCAACACGATTCAAATAACTATAAAGAAGATATAATGTTCCAATTAAAATTACACCGGTAGAATAATAATCAACATAAGCTTTATAACTTAAAACCAGAACAGTCATAAACACAATAGCAATACTCGCAAAACCCCATTTAGCCTCGAGTAAAAATGCCTTTCTCTTCTCAACATCATAACTTGCAGATAAACGGTAATCAATTTCTTTTTCAACAGTTTTTTTCAAACGTAAAGTCACAACAGTAAAAATATTACTCAAATAATCAAAAATCGATGCAGACAATTTATTGCTAAAGATATTAACTTCTTTATAACACTGAACAATTCTTTTATCAAAAGTTATAGTTATCCAAAGGATAATTAACGAAAAAACTAATGAAAAAATAGCAATTTTAAAATCAACAAAAAATAAAACAAGCAAAGAACCAAAAATATTCAGCATAGCATAAATAATAGTCATCGTCAAACTTTCAGAAAAATCATACAAACCCTCTCTTGCACGATTAATCTTATCAATAGTATCACCGGAATGATGATCTTTCTGCCATTTAATCGGAAGCCCTAAAACTTTTTTTATCTTTGAATTAGTATAATTTCTATGAACATGAAAAGCAGTCATCTGTTCCATTATTCTTGCCGGACCATGAAATAACCACATAACAATTTGAACAAATAACAATAAAAAAATCATAAAAATTAAATGATTTAATTCTTCAGGAGAAGAGATATTCTGTTGAATAGAATTAAAAATAAATCCGATAATTAAAGGATTTAATAAACCCAAAGTACCTGAAATAACAAACAAAGTAATATAAAATAAAAATATTTTTTTTCTTTTACCTAAAAATGCCCATTCAGTCTTTAAAACATTATAGATGGGATTAAGTTCATTAACTTTTTGCATAATATAGATAAGCAAAATTACTATATAAAATAAACTAAACCTCTAAAAATTAACATTCTTAGCTTCTTTCCACAACTCAAAAAAATGATTAATATTAATCATCACTTCTTCTTTTTTTCATCTCTTTATATTCTAAAATTTTGAATTATTTTTAAGATAAAATGCTATGATTTCATTTCGCCGCATAGTGGAACTATGTAAGAAATTAAATCGTAGATTTTAGCCAAAAAGAATCAAAATTTAAAATTAAACTTTTTTACCTGCACGAATTCTCTCTTCAATATTTTTTAAATCCGGAATAAGTACATCAACAACATTTTGATTTTTTATAATAGTAACCAAAGATTCTTTATCAGCACCAAAAATATTATCTAAAGTTTTATATCTCCTCATTAAAATAATAATATCTTTTTCAAGAATATTTGCTTTGCTTAAAATTCTTCTTCCTTTTGAAACAACCATCTTATCATGAAGTTCACCAAATAAAGTTCTGGATAAATTTGAAGTTTCAATTAAAAAATTAAAATTCATAGTTTTCAATAAATTATTAATTCTAACATAATCCTTGAAA
>DATDUI010000014.1:0-4081 GCA_035290465.1 Candidatus Nanoarchaeia archaeon
TTTCATAAACATTTATTAATTATTTTTTCTTTGATTAATTATTATTTAGAGGTGAAAAATGACGTCAAAAGATGTTAAAGATATTTTAAAAAAGCATGGTGCAAGAATTGAGGAGCAGATTAAAGAAACTAATTTTGATAAGACAAATTATAGTCGTGAATATGTTCAATTTAAAGAGGAAATGTCTCCTGAGTTTTCAAGGTATGAAAAATTATGCAATAGTTTAGGTAATTTTATTCGTTTAAAGGTTGCAGATAAAGATAAAAAGAAAATTGAACGTGATTTAGAGATTGCTCATCTTGGGGTTGAAGCAGGGCAAGCTTTGACTTTAAGCATTATGGCTTTTCTTGGTGTTTTATTTTTTGGTTTGTTGCTTTCAATTTCATTTACATTACTTAGTGAAAAAGGCAATTTTCCCTATTTATTCTTTTTTTTAATTGTTATCCTCTCTGTTTTTTCTTTTTATTTTATTCAAGGTTATCCTTCGAGATTGGCTGCTAAATGGAGATTAAAAGCGTCAAGTCAGATGGTTCCTGCAATTTTATATGTTGTTATTTATATGAGGCATACTCCTAATTTAGAAAAAGCAATTTCTTTTGCTTCGCAACATTTGCAGTATCCGTTATCCCTTGATTTTAAAAAAATCTTTTATGATGTTTCCATCGGTAAATTTTCTACAATTAAAGAAAGTTTGGATAATTATTTGACTATTTGGGAAGATTATTCCACTGAATTTATTGAGGCATTTCATTTAATTGAAAGCAGTTTATATGAACCTGATAATAGTCGAAGGATTAGTACTCTTGAAAAAGCTTTGGAAGTAATTTTGGACGGGGTTTATGATAAGATGCTTAAATTTTCTCATAATGTTCGAAGCCCTTTAACAAATATTTATATGCTTGGTGTTGTGCTTCCTACTTTGGGTCTTGCACTGTTGCCGTTAGTTTCTGCGATGATTGGCGAATATATTAAATGGATTCATGTTTTTATTTTGTTTAATTTAATTATTCCTTTTTTAGTTTTTTATTTGACAGATAAAATTTTACTTTTAAGGCCTGGAGGATATGGGGAGGCAAGTTTACTTGAAAGAAATCGTTTATATCCACAATATAAAAGCAATAAGTATTATTTAACTGCATTCCTGTTGTGCTTGCCTTTTTTTATTTTTGGATCATTACCTTTAATTTTCCAGTATACTGCAATTCCAGAAATGCTTGATTTGCAAAGAGATTATACTTTTAGTGAAATCGGTCTGAGTTTTTTTGGTGATGAAAAAATATTTGATTTTAAACAATCTGATTCCGGGATTACCGGTCCTTTTGGTATTGGTGCATTATTTTTGAGTATGTTTTTCCCTTTGGGATTTGCTTTGTTTTTTTCATTAGTTTATAAAAGTAAAACTCATGACTTGATGATTGAAAGAGAAAAAACTCATCAGCTTGAAAGTGAATTTAATAATTCTTTATTTTTATTGGGTAATCGTATTGGGGATGGTCTTCCTCCGGAATTAGTTTTTGGTCGTGTTGCAAGTTCTTCCAAGGGTTTAATCACTGAAGATTTTTTTAGAAAAGTTAATTATAATATTCAGCAAATGGGTATGGGTGTCGAGAAAGCAATTTTTGATCCTCGTAATGGTGTTTTGGTGGATTATCCTTCTGATTTAATTGCAACGAGTATGAGGGTTTTAGTTGAGTCTGCAAAAAAAGGATTAAAAATAGCTGCTATTAGTTTAATGAGTATTTCGACATATGTAAAAAATATTCAAAAAATTAATTATAGACTTCGAGATTTATTGGCTGAAATTGTTTCAGATATGAAAAGTAATATGACTTTTTTAGCTCCATTACTTTCAGGTATTGTTGTTGGTTTAGCTGCGATGATTACAGGGATATTGAATAAATTAGATTTAAATGAATTATCTGCAGGATCCGGGGGGGTTATGAATTTTGCAACGATTTTGACAATTTTTGATTTAACGAATATGATTCCTCCTTATTATTTACAAATTTCTATTGGTATTTATTTAATTCAAATTATTTTTATTTTAACCGGTACTTTGGTTACAGTTGATTCCGGGGAAGATAAATTAGAAAAAACGAATAAAACCGGTATTAATCTTAAGAAAGGTGTATTCCTTTATTTGATTGCTGCATTTTTTTCAACATTGGCTTTATCTTTCCTGACAATTGTTGTTATGAATAATTTGGTTTAAAATGAAAGGAACCCCTTGGTTCCCTTCAACCCTCCTCGAATTTTGGAAGGGTGGCATCTCTATGAGCCTTTGTGGATGCCACATGGAATGACCCTCGTTGGTTTCTTTTGAGCTTCCTCAAATTGAGGAGCGGTGGAATCTTTATGAGTCTTTGTGGATGCCACATGGAATGTGAACCCTAATTTCTTTTCAACCCTCCTCGAAGTTTGGAAGAGTGGCATCTCTAAACTCAAGCCCACACTTGCAACTTTTAAAATTTGCTTTCAGAATATTATGCAAGTGTAAACTTTCGGAGCCTTCGTGGATGCCACATGGAATGTGAACCCTAATTTCTTTTCAACCCTCCTCGAAGTTTGGAAGAGTGGTATCTCTAAACTCAAGCCCACACTTGCAACATGGCTATTTCGTTTAAATTAATTCATTAATCAAAAGTGTTAAAAAGATTGTTTTCTATTAATCTATTAATTAAGCCTTTGAGTAAGCTAATATGAAAGAATTATTGGAAAATGCAGATGAATTTTTAATTGCAGGAGTTGAAAATTTGGCAAAGTCAAGGTATAATGTTGCTGCAAGTGATTTTTTTAAGTCAATTGTTATTTTTTGCGATTATTTAATTTATTATCAAATTAAAAGATTGCCTAAAAATCATAATGATCGGTTTAATTTGTTAAATATTTATTTTAAAGATATTTATGAAACTGTTAGTAACTTGTTTAAGGTTTATGTTGATTCTTATAATTTAAAGATGAAAAAGGGGGATGTTATTAAGTTACAGCATTATGCAAATGAACTCAAAAGAATTGTTAACAATCAAAAAAAAGTTTAAAGACATTTTAAAAGATAAGCAGGTTTATGATGTCGTTTTATTTGGTTCTTTTGTTAAAGGAAAAATCGTCCCAAGAGATATTGATGTTGTTATTCTTTCAGATAAAAATAACTTTAATGTTGACGGTTTTCATATAAGTGTTTTGAATGTTTATGATTTTTTTAGCGGGCATAGTTTAGTTAGGACTTTGTTACGTGAAGGTTATAGTTTAAAGAAGAATAAATTTTTTGCAGAAATTTATGGTTTTAATAATGTTTGTTTGTTTAAGTATGATTTATCCGGTTTAAGTGCTTCTCAAAAGGTTAGTTGTGTTAATTTTTTAAGAGGAAAAAAAGGTGAAAAAGGGTTGGTTTTTGATTCTGGAGGAGAATGGATTAGTAATCAGGTTTTTTTTTGTCCTGTTTTTGCAGAGAGTGTTTTTGAAAGATTTTTTATAAATAAAAAGATTAAATTCAAAAAATTCTTTTGTTTAATAGATTAAATAAAAATGATAAAAAATGATAAATATCCTAATGCATTAATCAAACGAAAAAGGTTGGTTAATTTGTTAAAAAGTTTTGGCATTAATCGTGTAGGTAGCGGGGTTGTGGATTTTTTAAATGAAAATTTTGAAAATCATTTTATCATTTTATGTCAGAGATTTAAGGAGGAAATGAATGTTAATGGCAAAAAAGTTTTGGATGTTTCGGATGTAAAGGAAGTTTTTGATAAAATGAATTATCCGGAAGAGAAAGATTATTAGATAACTTTATTAATTCTATTTGATATTTTAGCTTATGGAAAAGAGGTTTTGGAAAAGAGGAATTGTTACAGAATATTTGCCTTGGATTTTAATTGCTCTTGCTGTTTTAGCTATAGTTATGATTTCGATTTTTGTTTTGAAGGGGAAAGGTATAATTTTGATTGATAAAATTAAGGATTTATTTGGGGGTTTTTAATGTGGAGATTGCTATTAATCAATTAATTAAAATTATTCTTGGTGTTTTAGTTGTTGCTTCGGTTATTATCGGGCTTTATTTATTTTTTAGCGGATCAATTTTAGA
>DATDUI010000015.1:0-2249 GCA_035290465.1 Candidatus Nanoarchaeia archaeon
GTTTAATTTTTTCAATAAATAATTGTTTGGCAATTTTTCTTATGCAACCAATATCCGGAGTTTTAGAATAAGTAAAATTCTCTAAAGAAACATTTTTAGAATTAAATGTTTTAAAAAAATTATCAATTGAAATTAAATTATTCATAATTTTAAAAAATTATAATTAGCTTTTATATTTAATGTAAATGTTAAATTACTTCATAACAAGATTTATAAAGCTAAAATCTCTCAAGAATTTAACCGATTGAACCAAATCGTTTAATGAAGAAATATTCTTTTATTCATTAAACGCATGAATTGGGAGGTTACAAAGAAGATGGCTTTACAAGAAGACATAACAAATGCATTAAAAGAACTTAGAAAAGAAAATGTTAGAAAGTTCGATCAATCAGTAGATTTAATTATTAATTTGCAAAAATTTGATATTAAAAGAAGTGCGGTTAATTTATTTGCTTTTGTTCCAAATAAAATTAAAGAGAAAAAAATTGCAGCGTTCTTAGAAGGTCAAAGTGATTTAATTGATACAATTACTAAAGAAGATTTCAAGAAATATAATGATAAAAAAGTATTAAAAAAATTAGTTGAAAAATATGATTTCTTTATTGCTCAAGCAAGCGTTATGCCTAAAGTTGCTACTACTTTTGGTAGAGTTTTAGGTCCAACTGGTAAAATGCCTTCCCCACAATTAGGGATTATTCTTAATGCTGATGAAAAAACAATCAATGAATTAAAGGAAAAAATTAATTCAAGTATTAAAATTAGAGCTAAAGAATCAAGCATTAAACTTGCAATTGGCAAACAAAGTATGAAGGATGAAGCGATTATTGAAAATGTTATGTCAATCTTTAATGGGGTATTGAAAGAACTTCCAAGAAATATGGAAAATATCAAAAATGTTGAATTAAAATTCACTATGACTAAACCAATTAAAATTAAGGTAAGATAAAATGAAAGTTAAAAGAGAAACACCAATTCCTGAAAATAAGATTAAAGCAGTAAAAGAATTAACTGATTTGATGAAGGTTAAAAAAACAATTCTTCTTGTTTCTATTAAAGATATTCCGGGTTCGCAATTTCAGGAAATTTCAAAAAAGATGAGAAAAAAAGCAATTGTTAAAGTCCCTAAAAAAAATTTAATATATAGAGCGATTGATGAATCTAAGAATGAATCATTAAAAGAATTTAAAAATCAAATTAAAGAAGATTTTTGTTTATTATTCTCTGATGAAGATAGTTATGATTTAGCCGCAGATTTGTTAAGTAAAACTAGCCCCTCTAAAGCTAAAGCCGGACAAATTGCATTAACAGATATTGAAATTCCGGCAGGACCTACAGATTTAGTTCCTGGTCCGGCAATTAGTGAATTAGGTGCAGTTGGAATTCAAATCCAGATTAAAGATGGTAAAATCGAGATTAAAGCTCCAAAAGTTATAGCTAAAGCAGGAGAACCAATTAGTGAAAAAGCTACAGGAATTATGACTAAATTAGATATTAAACCATTCAAAATTGGTTTTATTCCGGTATGTGCTTATGATTTAAAAAGTAATAAATTATATTTAGAGATAAAAATTGATCAAGAGGGAACATTAAAAGAGTTAGTAAATGATTATCAAAAAGCTTTAAGCTTTGCTGTAAATGTTGGATATTACAGTGATCAAACAATTAAATTAATGGTTCAAAAAGCTACAAGGCAAGAAAGAAGATTAATCAGAGTTATTTCTGGTGAACCTGAAGAAGTTGTACAAGTAGCTGAAGGACCTAAAGAAGAAAAGAAGGAAGAGCCAAAAGTTGATGCTTCAGCTGGACTTGCTTCATTATTCGGTTAAATCACAAATCATACTCAATCAATAAATGATAGAGAGGAATTAAAATAAAATGGAAAACATATACGCTGCACTTTTGTTGCACAAACTAGGAAAAGAAATTAACGAAGAAAGTTTGAAAAAAGTTGTAGTAGCTGCTGGTGCAAAGACTGATGATTCAAAAATTAAGTCTCTTGTTGCGAGTTTGAAAGGTGTTGACATTGGTCAAGAACTTGAAAACGCTAGTATTGTTTCTGCAGCTCCGGCTGGTGTAAGTGCACCTACTGAAGTTAAAAAAGCTGAAGAACACAAAGAAGAAAAGAAAGTAGCTGCGGCTGAAGGCTTGTCTGCATTATTCGGTTAAAAATATTTTTTTTTATTTTTTTATATCGGCAGACAAGTTTAAACTTTCAATAGTTTGAACTTTTAAGAAGAGACTTAGTGAGA
>DATDUI010000016.1:0-4966 GCA_035290465.1 Candidatus Nanoarchaeia archaeon
ATTTATCGAACAATTTAATTTTTAGTCTTTTGGGGTAGCGAGAAATTGCAACCCCAAAAGTAAATTCTAAATAAATAGTTTTTTATAACTTAGATTCTTTTATATTTCAATTAAAAAGGGTTTAAAAAAAATGGAAAAGGGGTTTATTAAAAAAAGACTTGAATTTTATAAAATTGCCAGAGATATTAAGAAGATTAAAATTCAGGGTGCAAGAAATATTGCTAAAAAGGCACTTTATGCTTATTATTTAATTCCTACAAAAAAGGCAAAGAAAAAATTGATGTCTTTAAGACCTACTGAACCGATGCTTGTTAATGTTTTAAATAGAACTGAAACACAAAGTTATGAAGAGATTTTGAAGCATTTTGATTCTGCACAAGAAAAAATTAATAAAATTGTTTTTAGATTAATTAAAAATAATGAGATTATTTATACTCACTGTCATTCTACGAATGTATCTTATTCTTTAATTTATGCAAAAAATAATAGTAAAAAATTTGAAGTTTATAATACTGAAACCAGACCTTTATTTCAGGGCAGAAAAACTGCACAGGAATTGTCAGATGCTAAAATTAAAGTTACGATGTTTATTGATTCTGCTTTGAGTATTGCTCTATCAAAAAAACAAGGGACAAAAAGTGTTACGAAAATTTTCCTTGGTGCTGATGCATTATTAAAAGATGGTATTATTAATAAAATTGGAAGCGGTCTTATTGCTCAAATTGCTAAGAATCAAAAAATACCGGTTTATATTATTGCGGATTCATGGAAATTTACAACTAAGGCAATTAAGATTGAACAAAGAAATTTAAATGAAATTTGGGACAATGCTCCTAAGAAAGTTAAGATTCAAAATCCTGCTTTTGAATTTGTGGATAAGAAATATATTACGGGTATTGTTAGTGAATTAGGTCTTTTGAATTATGATAATTTTGTGAAGAAGATGATGAAGGAGTAGAATTATCATGAGAATAAAATTATGTGAATTTGATAAGAATTATTTTGATTCACTTAAAGAACATAAAGAGATTTTATTTACTGAAGATGGAATTTATCATACTATTTTATATAATAATCAGAAGGCAGGAGTTGTGGGATATATTCCCCTAAAAAGGCAAGAAGATTCAGGTTTTGTTCAGATTATTATTTCTCCAGAATTTCAAGGGAAGGGTATTGTTGAAATTGCAGAAAATCTACTGATAAAAAAATATAATTTGAAAAGAGTTTATGCTACAATAAAGAAAGAGAATATTTCTTCGATTTATGCTCATCAAAAGATAGGTTTTCAAATTATTGATGATAAAAGATTAAAAGAATTGCGAGAAAAAGGTGTTCTTAAGGCAAATGAGATAAGATTAGAAAAAATTATTCCTTAGATTTCTGTTTCTTTTGTGCTTCAATCATTGTTTTTGTTAGTTCTTCGTTAATTTGTTCCATTGCGTTGTTTAGTTCAATTTTTGCTTGTCCTAATTTTTTAACTTGTTCTTCGATTAGTTTTTGCGTATCTGGGATACTTTTTTTTACTAATTTTCCTTCGCCAATATCTACTAATAATTCGTCAGATAATAATTTAGCTTGTGCAAATATTCCTCGTCCAACCGGTGCCATTATTTCTTTATTTTTTCCGCCGACTAATTCATTTAAACCAATATTTAACGAGGTCATTTCAATTATTCCTCTTTCAACTGCGTCTAATTGCTGTCCTAATTGTTGTACTTGTTGTTCAAACATTTGAAATCTAAACATTAATTCTTGTTGATCTTGTTCCATGATTATTCGAGAGATATAAGGTTTTTAAGATTAACTATTGAACGGGGGGAATGAATATTAAAAAACCTTTAAGCAACATCTAAAACTTTTCTTAAAGCAATACTAGAAACAATTGCTCCACCAAAATACCACCAAAACCATCCTTTAAGGACAGCTGTGTAAACTCCACTCACCCATGAGAATAGTAAAATAATTGGAATCATAGTAATTAACATTGGTTTAAATGAATGTTTCATTAATTCCATTGTGCAAGCCATAACTTCCTGATTAATTTTTGCTTGTTTTTGCATATCGCCTTTTGCATCTTTTATTTTTATCTGACAAGCTTTTTGAATTTTTTTTAATTCTTTCATACGATTTTGGTCAGTAAATTTTTTTGTGACCAATGTCATAACTAAAGTAACTAAAAAAGATATAATGAGAATACTAACTTTCGGATAAGCAATCATCCACTCTTCTATTAACATATTATATAAAAAGAATTTTAGTTTTTAAAGTTTCTTGAAAAAAGATTAATTCCCGATAAATTTTGCCATCGAGTAAATCTTTAATTATATCAAATAAACCGTCAGATTTAGTAGAGCCGAAATTTAATTTCCAATAAATTTCGCCATTGCTGGATTCATATCTGTTGCATGTTGTTTTGCAATATTCTGATACATCTGGAACATAATCATAATTACCAATAATATTGCTGTTCCTGAAACTAATGCTCCCAACAAATCAGTAATTGAAGCGAGTAAACCAATAGCCATACCACCCATAATTGTCAAAGGCATGATATATCTATCAAGGATACTTTCTAAAATTCTGATATCTTGTCTAAATCCTGCAACTTGTAATCCTGATGCAGCAATTTTTTGTGCTTGTGCTTTTGCATCCATCCCGGCAGTTTTTACCCAAAATACTGCAAAGATTGTTGAGAAGAACATGAAAACTAAAATATGAGTAAATGCCTGAAAGAAGTATTTTGGTAAAAGACCTCCACGAATAAATAATTCTAAGATATTAGTTGAACCCATCCAAAATGCTAAACCTGAAATTGCCTGACCATCAACAAAATGTCCTAAAAATCCAAAATATGATGCAAATTTAGCCATGCTTGTGCAACCTTCACCATCAAGAGATAAACAAGGTGTTGAGGCATTTTCCAATAAACCTCCAAATAATTGCAGGTTTGCAATTAACGCTGCGGTTAAAATAACCGGGATTACTGAAGCGTAAAAAAATGATAAAGGCCATTTAACACCATATCCTCTAACTTTACCAAAAGATAATGGAATTTCAACTTTTAATGATTGAGCCCATACAACAAGTAAGAAGATAACTAATGTTGCTAAAATTGCTGCTAAAGCTGAAACAAATTCTATTGGATACCTATTTATTATTGATTGAATTAATACAAAAACTTTACCTGAACAGGCAGTATTTGAAAAATCAAGCAAACAATTTTTACCTTGCTGATTTATTACTTGAAATGCACTTGTAAATAATCTCCATGAAACACCTGCTGCAATAAATAAACTTACACCGGAACCAAAGCCCCATTTAGAGGTTACATCGTCCATATAAAATATTAATAGTCCACCTAAAATTAATTGGAAGATAACGATACTTGTATAACCTGGCATTGCCTGCAAACCTTGCATTAATACATAAACTAATGCTTCGAAAATAATAAAGAAAAATACTAATAATTTTTGAACTCCCTGAAAGAATTTTTTTCCTTCGACAGTTGAAGTATTGATGCTAATTATACCTGCTCCGGTTAATAACTGCAAAATAATTGACGCCATTACAATCGGACCAATACCTAATGAAATAATACTTCCAAAATCAGTACCTAATAATATAGCTAAATATTCAAACCTCGATAATGCGTTTGCAGATAAACCAAATAATGGAATATTTGCTAAAACGAAAAATGAACATAAGATTATTAATGTCCATTTAAGTTTAACATTAAAACTTAAATTCTTTTCACTTGGTCTTTTTACTTCTGGAATAAAACTGAATATTTTTTTTAAATCCATAGTAGATTATTAACAAAAGAGATTTTTAAAGGTTTTTAGTTCAAGAATTCTTTTATTTCATTTGATTTAAAATCTCTTGACTTCCAAAACCATATTTCTTACCGGTAGATTCTCCGGTTTTGTCTCTTGTACCAAATGTTACATAAAAATTTGAATTTGAATCTGAAGATTTTTCTTTTAAAGCTTCTGCAATTTTATTAAATGGGAGATTTGGATCAACCCCTAAATTTTCGCAAACAACGAAAAATTTTGCATTCATTAAACTGCTTCCGGCAACAGATGTTTTAGAACGAGCCGCAGCGTCTAAACTTCCTTTTTCATTAAGATAAACTATTCTTAAACCTGCAATTTCTTCCTCTGCAGATAGATCTGAATAGGAGAGATATGAAGAAAAGGGTGTATCAAGTGCTAATTCTTTTTTTGAAAATTCTAAAGATTTTTGAGGACTATATAATTCTGCACTTCTTTTTATTAAATAAGATTTTTTTGATTCAATTATTTTTTGCGGAGTTGATAAAGTTACAACTTCCATATTACCTTCTTCGTCGAAGATAATTTTATTATCTCCTAATTTTCCGGTAATAGAAGAACCGTCTTTATCTTTTGTAAAAATTTCTATTGGTGCTTTTGTAAAATCTGAATTTAATTTTTCAGATTTTATATTGCCTTTAGAATCAATTTTTAATAAATTATTTCCGTTAGTTATTTCTGTTGAACCAGTAACTGAAATTTGATCTTTAATTATTTCAATTTCAGACAATCCTTCAGAAGTAATCTTTAATTTATCAGTTGACTTAGCCATGTTGAAAAAGGGATTTCCGGATTCAAATTCAATTACCTGATAATTTTGTGCATTTTGCGAACCGAAAGTTAAACTTTTATCTTCAACACAAAGATAACTTCCCTGAAGATTACATGGACGATTATAATATAAGTCAACTTTTTTTATGCTTGACGAAGAAAGACCATTATTAAAATTAAGTTTTGCATTTTCATAACTGGAAAATTTGCCCTGTGAATCAATAGAGATTGAGGGATTGCCTCTTCCAATTTTATCAATTTTGAGGGAATTAATTTTAAAACCTGATTCTGAAGAAAAAGTTGCTTCTTTTTCAGATTCTTTTATTTCTAATGAATTTTCTCCTAATTCTATTGAGGTTAAT
>DATDUI010000017.1:0-9093 GCA_035290465.1 Candidatus Nanoarchaeia archaeon
AGTCAAAAAAATATTTCCAATAAATAATGATAAAAATAATAAAATGCTTACACCAATTAATAAAATACTACGTATAAAACCCATAAATCTTTAATGTTTTGTGGATTTATAAAAGTTAAGGAGAATGAAACTTTCATAAAAAACTTTATATATTTATTAAAAATATAATATTATGGAAACAAAAAAATTAGAAGTTTTGACGAAATTATATTCAAACATGCAACAAGTTTTTATGGATGGATGTTATGGGATGAATTATTCTAATTATGATGAACAATTAAGAGAATCACTAAAAAAAGCAGAAGAATTGAAATTAAAATGGGAAGATTTTTATTTATTACATCAACAAAAAATAGAAAATGGATTAATTGATGCTTTGAACTCTTTAGAAAGAGAAGGGTTGAAAAACCAAATTTTAAAAAATGTTGATGGAAAATTAAGAGTTGGATATTTAAACAATTACATTGATTTTGATTCTAAGACAACAATTTTTGAAGTTTATGAAAAATTATTTAAGCAAGAACAAAGAGAAATAGAAAAATATGAAATGAATAAAATATTTCCCGAAAATAAATTTATTGGATCAGAAGATTTTAGTAAAGCATCAAATTATTTTAGAGATAATATTAAAGGAAAAGATTAAAATTATTGTTACAATCGAATCAGATTAAATAATTTTAATATTTTTACATTCTTTCGAGACCAACTAAATCTTTAATCTTTTCCTTGCGAAGGCAAGGCTTGGATTTAGTGGTCCAGAGAAAATTTTTTACATTTTTTCTAAACCAACTAAATCTTTAATATTTTTCCTTGCGAAGGCAAGGCTTGGATTTAGTGGTCCAGAGAAAATCTTTTACATTTTCTCTAGAGTAGCAATTCTTTTTTCAATAGGAGGATGAGTAGAGCCCCAACCCTTCAAAGGATTAGAAAAAAATAATGGAGCAACTGCTTTACTTACTTTTTTTTCTTCTGGAGCATAATCGCTTTTTATTTTTTTTAATGCCCCTATTAATCCTTGAGGATATCTTGTAAATTTAACAGCAGTAGCATCAGCAGTAAATTCTCTTTTCCTTGAAATTCCTAATTGAACTAATTGAACAACAATTGGGGCTAAGATAGCCAATGCAATTCCAATTACAATAAAAATTGCATTCTTGTTATCATGATCTCCGCTAAACCATAAACTTCTTAAAAAAAGTTCAGAAATAATTGCAACCATTCCTACCATAACAGTAATTAAAGTCATATAACGAATATCATAATTAGCAACATGACCTAATTCATGAGCTAAAACTCCTTCCAGTTCTCTTTTATCTAATTTGTTTAATGCACCTTCAGTAACGCAAATAACTGCATTTTTTGGATCTCTTCCGGATGCAAAAGCATTAATTTGCTGGCTTGGCATAACATACAGTTTAGGCATAGGAAGACCTGAAGCAATAGTTAATCCCTCGACAAGTTGATAAAATTGTTTATAATCATTTCTTTTAGCTTCTTTTGCTCCAACGCTGGCAATTGCAATTTTTCCGGAATTATAAAAACTAATCCAAATATAACTTAATGAAATGATGATAGAAATAATCATAATAATAAAGAAAAATCCTGGTTCAAAAGCAAAAGAAATAACATAACCAAATAAAACTAAAATTGCAAATATAAAAAACATTAAAAAAAATGACTTTATTTTATTCCCTGAAATTTGATCCCGAAAATCAACACGAACATTTTCCATAATAAATACAATAAAAGAGTGTTTTTAAGAATTATGATTTATTCTAAATAAAACAAAGGTTTTTCACAAAAGTCGTGATATAATTCAAAAAGAGACATTTCTGAATATTTAATTACTTCAAAATTAGAGGGAGAGATTTCAGTCAATTTTTGTCCAATTGTATTTTCTCTGCTAATTGGAACTGTTCTTAAATTAAAAACTCCTTTAGGTGTAAGTAATGTTCCATTATAACATCCTATTCCTATCTCTCCTAGAGAGTCTTTATTTTTGTCGCCAATTTTATATCTATTTATATCATTATAAAAATCTAAAATTCTTGTTGAAATTCGATTACTTCTTACAAATGTATCCAAATTACTTTGAAATTGAGGTTTATTTTTGACAAAATTAAATTCACTTAATGCATTTTCAATTCTTTTATAATTAAATTTAGTTAAACTAATTCTATTTACAATATTTGAAGATGTTTTTTTTAATAAATTAAAGATTAATTGTTCTTTGCCTTTTGGAATGGAAGTGCTAACATATATCCTTTTTTCAAGCATCTCTTCTGCTTTTTTATGAATATTTACATAATTCATTCCATCAAAATCATAATCAAATGGATCTGAAGCATAATAAAGACACATTAAATGAGCAGCTGGTTTTGGAATTTTAGAAAAAATATTCAAAATAACCTCTGCAGGAATATAATCTCTAATCCCTTTTTTTGCGTTGAATCCACAATCAATGCATCCTATTGAACAACCTTCAGTTAATTGCATTGATCCTAAATTTGAAAAAATTAATTTTTTTTGTTTAGGTGTAAATTCTCTTAACTTTTCTTCTAAAGTATTAGATGATTTAATTTCATTCATAAAAAAATAATTTTAATATTCTTTTTAAATTTTTGTATTGTTATAATTATTGAGTAACAAATATTCTCTCAGTTATAACTTCTCTAGAATTTCTCGTGCAACTTTATCAATCTCCTGAAAACCGTCAACTCTTATAGAATCATAAATCTCTAAAATTGGTTCAGTTTCATTATGATAAATATTTAATCTTTTTTTAACAAATTCTTCTTTATCATCATCCCTGACATATAATTTATCTTTGCAGGAATCACAAACTCCTTCAATTTTTGGGGGATTTGTAATTTTATTAAACACAGCTCCACAATTTTTACATGAAATTCTCGACGTAATTCTCTTTATAGCTTGTTTATCAGTAATATTAATCTCAATAACTTTATTTATATTAATTAAATCTTTCAATTTTTTTGCCTGAGTAACATTTCTGGGGAATCCGTCTAAAATAAACCCTTTTTTACATTTTTTTAATTCTTTAATTAAAATTTTCAAAATTAATTCATCTGGAACTAATTTTCCCACATTAATATATGAATCAACTTCTTCTTTTAAATTCCCTTTAACATTTCTTAATAAATCCCCTGTAGAAATATGGCATAAATTTAATTTTTCAGAAATAATTTTTGCTTGCGTGCCTTTCCCGCTTCCCTGAGGACCAATAAATATTAAATTCATAATGTATTATCAAAAATTAAATTAATAAATATTATGTTTTGAATATTCCTGTATTTACAAAATATTCTCTTGGATGTGAACATAAAGAAAGTATTCTTTTATCCCCTTTAGCAATTCTTTTCCCTGAAATTGTCTCAATAATTTGATTATTATTTCCTCCTTCATATAATTTCCCGTTATGCGAACATAAAGCATTTATCCAACTATCTCTTGGTCCAATACTTTTTTGAGAATCCATTTTAGCAATTTCTAAATAATCAACAATATAATATAATTCCCCTTCATGGGAGCATAATTGATCAATGATATCATTACTAGAAAAAATTTCTTTTCCGGAAAAAGTTTCAACAATATTATATGATTCACTGCCATCAGATCCATTATCATATAATTGTCCATTATGTGAACAAAGTGAATTTATAAAATTATACCTAAATGAAGTAACTTTTCTGGTAAGTGTTTCATATATCTGTTCATAATCTCCTCCGTCATATAATTGTCCCTTATGTGAACATAAAGTTCTTACAACTTCCCTTCTTGAAGTTATTTCTTTTCCTGAAACTGTTTCAAATATTTTTTTGTAATCTCCTCCGTCATATAATTGTCCCTTATGTGAACATAAAGTCCTTACCCAGTTAGTTCTTGATGCAATAGGATAAATTAAATCATCATAATCAATTACAAATATTTCATTTTCGGAAGAAAATACCAAAACTTTTTCTAAATTTTTATTAGAAATTTGTGTATTTGTACCAAAATATTTATTTATCTCGCTAAACATTTCCATTCTTTTAGCCCTTGTTTTTTCCACAAGTTCCATAGTCTCTTCATGAGTTTTTTTTGGAATGCTTTTATTTAGCATTAACATAAATGAAACATTAATTAAAAATATATAAATATTTGGTTATTTTTCAAATTTCACTTTAATTTACTTTTGTTGTGATATTTGCAAGCTTTGCTTGCTAGGGTTCAAAAGTTAATTTTAGGGAAATTTTGTTTTTAAAATTTCACCTTAATTTCTTTTCTCTCTTCAGCTGTAACCTGAAAGAATTCTTTAACTTGTCTGTTAAACATTTTAGCAAATAATAAACCTGGCATTGTAGTGCACAAATTATTATAACTTAAAATTGAATCATTATAAAATTGTCTTGAATAAGCAACTTTATCTTCAGTTGAAGCTAACTCTTTTTGTAATTCTAAAAAATTAGTATTAGCCTTTAAATCAGGGTATCCTTCAGCAATTGCAAAAATGCTCTTTAATGCCTTTTCAAGGCCTTCATCAGCTTTAATTTTTTTCTCAACACTAGTTGCAGAAACCAAAGCTTTTCTAGCCTCAGTAACAGCTTTTATAGCTTCCTTTTCATGTTTAGCAAAACCCTTAACCGTTTCAATTAGATTAGGAATTAAATCAGTCCTTCTTTTTAATTGAACATCAATTTGGGATAATGAGTTATTAATTCTATTTGATAAAACTGAAAATCTATTATAATAGATAAAAATTATTGCAACTATTAAAACTCCAGCCCCAATCAAAATCCATGTTAACATATTAAAATATAATTTTATGTATTTATAAATTTATTTACTCACTACAAACTTTATTTCTTCCGGATTTCTTAGCATCATACAATTTTAAATCAACATTTTTCATAATTGTCTCAATAGTTTCATTTTCTTTTGCTTGATAAATCCCAATACTTGTTGTAATATAAATTGGCTTATCTTGCGAATCAATTTTTATTGGTTGTTCTTCAATATCTTTTCTTAATCTTTCTGCAACATAGATAGCATTTGTTTTTGCAGTATTTGGTAATATAATCAAAAATTCTTCTCCACCAATTCTGCAAAGAATATCTGTCCCCCTAAAATGATTTTTAGCAACTCCGGAAATTGTTTTAAGAACTGAATCCCCAGCATCATGTCCGTATGTATCATTAATTGATTTAAAATAATCTAAATCACACATAATTACTGATAATGGTTTTTTTTCCCTTACTGAACGCTTTAATTCTCGATTTAAATTTTCAAGACATCTTCTTCTGTTAAATAATCCGGTTAAAGAATCAACAGTTGCTAATTTTTCTAATTCACTTTTTTCATTTTTTAAGTTTTTAATTTCATCATTGATAACTTTCTGAATATAAGGAATTGTTCCTTGCATATACAGATTCTTTTTTTCTAAAAGTCCGGTCAATATTTTATTGGTAACATAAATCTTATCATTGCTATTTTTCAAAGTATCAAGCCATCTTTCACTAGTAATTGGACTAACAAAGTAATTACTACCAATAACATTTTTTACAATTTTATCTAAACATTTTTCATTATGCATAAAAAATGATAAAATTAAAGATTAATAAATGTTTCTAAATGTAATTACTACAAAAGGACAATAAGCATAAAATTTAAAAAGAATTTATTTAAATAAATATAATGAAAGAAAAAAAAGCAAGAGAAATTTTATTTAATGCAACAAAAAGACCAACATCAAAAGAAGCACTAAAAATTGCAGAAGGAGATGTTTTTAAAATTGCCAAAGAAATAGATTATTCGCTAAATTTAGAAACTTTAAATAAAATTTATGATATTCATAGTCTGTTAATGCCGATTGCTGAAAATATGATTACACGGCTTTTAAAACAAACTGAGCAAGAAGAACCAACTTATTACCCATTTGCAAGAGATGCAGAATTCTTTTATGATGCTTTATGGGGAATTGCACAAGCAGGTGAAAAAAATTTAGAACAAAGAATTCACTTATTAAAAACAAGCAATGGAATGAAATCAACTTATAAGGCAGATTCAGAATATTTTTCTTCTATTGGAATTAACAATAATGATTTATCCAAAAATACTGCAATATTTATTGATTCAGGTTTTGCAGGAAGTCTTTTTAACTATGTAGTTAAAGAAGCTAAAATAGATTTATCTGCACAAAATAGAATTAAAGGATTTTTAGTTTGTAAAGCAGGGGGATTATATACTGAAATGTCATTTATAAATAAAAATTCCAAAAAATTATTAAAACAGATTATAAATAGAATGAAGGATTCACCTTACTTGGAAATTCTTCCTAATAATTTACATCAAGCATTATGCCATTTTATGCAATTAACACCAAAAGCAACAGGAAGATATGTTCAAACTTATAAAAAAATAAATGGAGAATGGGATGTGATGCCTGAAAAGAACAGACTTTTTTCAAAATGTGATGTTACTTCAAAAAATAAAAAGTATCTTCATTCTAATGAATCTTGTTTATTACTTCCTAATGGTTGGAAACAAAGAAATTCAATAGAACAAAAATGTGGTTGGGTAAATGATGATGTTGTAGACCCTTTTGCATCATTACTTTTACAAAAAAGAACACTTGAATATTTCACTGACTCAAATGTTCATGACAGAATTTATGATTCAATCAAATAGTATCGATAAAATCAAAACTTTTTTGCAATACTCCAAGTCGTTTAAATAGTATTGATGTTTTACAGCAGTACAATTAATGTAAGGAGATAAAAAAATGGTTGTAAATTTAACACACGAAAATTTTGAAGAAGAAATAATTAATTCAAAGATGCCAGTAATTATTGACTTCTGGGCTTCTTGGTGTGGTCCATGTCAAATGATGAAACCTGTCTTTGAAGATTTATCCTTGGAATATAAAGGAAAATTAAAATTTGCAAAGTTAGATACTGAAGAGAATGAATTATTAACAATGAAATTTGGTATCATGGGGATTCCAACTTTAATAATCTTAAAAAATTCTAAAGAAGTAGGAAGAATTGTAGGTTTTAATACAAAAGAAAATTTAAGACAAAAAATTAATGAAATACTTGATTAATTACTTAAATTTAAAAATTTCAATTTATTTTATTATTTATAATGATAGACTTTGCATGTAAAAGATTTGATTTAAATGAAGTAATTAAATGTGGATTAAATCTCACAAAATCAGATTACAAAATTTTGCAATATTTAGTATTTGAGTCAAAAGATGTAATCTCCAGCGAAGAGATTTCTAACAAATTAAAAATTGATGTTTCAACAGCTCAAAGAAGTCTAAAGAAATTAAGGGATCAAGGTCTTGTGCATCGAAGTCAAATTAATTTATCGCCAGGGGGATATGTTTATGTTTATTCAGCAAAAAATAAAAATGAATTAAAAAAAATGATTTTAGAAATTGTTAATAACTGGTCAAAAAAAGTTGAAGATGAACTTAATAATTGGTCAAAGAAATAATTTTATTAAAATAAATGTGAGGGACAGCTCAGAGAATTTTAAAAAATTCTCTGGGACTTCAAAAGACAGTGCATTTGAAGTGATTCGAACCTGATAAAATATTAAGAATTTTGTTATGAATTAAATAATTTTAACAAATAGTTTTGAATTATATCGAGTATCACCCTGTTTTTGAAATGAGAATTTAACGAAGTCGTGAATAATTTGGACATGCGAATGTTGAAAATCAAATTTGGAGAAATGGCAAGCCGAGCATTTTTCCGTTTAATTCTTGTTCTATCCTCCCGACTACTTGGAGGGATTGAATTTTAGTGTAACGTTCTGTAGTGAAACGGAGGAAAAATTCAAAGTAAAAAAATCAGCGTATCGAATGCGAAGCACTTGGTTTAAAGAATAAATGGAAAAATCTTTACTAATGACTATTTTATAGTAGTAATAAAATAGAAACATTTATAAATAGCTCATTAATATCAACATTAACATGAGCATAAGAAAAAAAATTGTGGATGGACTTGAAGCATTACTTACAAGAGTTGTAGGAAAAGATAAATTAAAATCTACTAAAATGATAATGACTGCATATCAAGTACAACAGCAAGGAGCAGAAGGTCATGTTTGGGCAGATTATATGTTTCTTGCAGCATGTTATGGTGCAGCAGGTGGAGATGAAAAAGTAGTTCAATCTGCAGTAACTAAAATTCGAGAAGGATATCCAAATTATGATCCCTCAACAAGATTTAGATGGGACAATGTAATACCATCTGATATGAATGCAGAGGAAATTTTTGATGGAACATATCGTGCAAACGCGATGAGATGGAGAGCTCCTGCAATTGGATATATGAATAAATTTTGTGATGATCATAGAGATTTTTCTTTCGCAGAGAGTCTGGGTGGATATTTTGCTGGAGCAAAGAGTATGGTTATCAAGCAAGATAAAGAGTAAAGATTTTTCCCTTTCTATAATTAATCGATTTTTTTATTGAGTTTAACATATTATTTCTAATAATATGTTAATGTGAGGGAGCAACTCAAAATCTCGCATGAAACTTTTCTTTTTAATACGTGAATTCTTTCTTGAAAAAATAAGTTTCTACCACGAAATTTTTCGGGATTCGAGAAAGAAAATTTACTTGAATTTCGCGAACACTCTGTTATTCAAAAATGCTATTTCATAAATTCGATAGCATAAATGTGAGGGACAGCTCAGAGAATTTTAAAAAATTCTCTGGGACTTCAAAAGACAGTGCATTTGAAGTGATTCGAACCTGATAAAATATTAAGAATTTTGTTAAGAATTCTGTACCAGAATTAATATGGCATAAAGCCATATAAAAAATGTGAGGGACAGCTCAGAGAATTTTAAAAAATTCTCTGGGACTTCAAAAGACAGTGCATTTGAAGTGATTCAAACCTGATAAAATATTAAGAATTTTGTTAAAAATTCTGTTCCAAAATTAATGCTATCTTCGATAGCATAAATGTGAGGGACAGGATTCGGACCTGCGTAAGCACTAAGCTACAGGATCTCTTACCTAAAATTTCTTTTAAGTCTTAAGTCCTGCCTGTTTGACCACTCCAGCACCCCCACATAGT
>DATDUI010000018.1:0-5801 GCA_035290465.1 Candidatus Nanoarchaeia archaeon
ATTCTTCTAAAGAAATACAAAGATTAATCATTGAAGGTTTGGAAAGTGAATGATGAGATATTTTTTAGATATGAATCTTCCGATTTATTTTTGTATGCAAATAGGAAATCCTTTAGAAGAAAAAACTAAATTATTCATAAAAAATAAAGGTAATAATTCTTATTTACTTTGTGATTATATTGTTAAAAAAAATATTCCGAAATGGTTGAGTCGGCAACAGGTAATTTTATTTGAATTTAATCAAAAAGTTAAAAATAAAGGCTATTTGTTATTTTCAACTGAACAGTCAAAAATTCTTCTTTCTAAAGATAAAATTCTAATTGAGAGGTTAATTCTTAATTATGATAAATCTAAGAATAAAACTAAATTTATAGAAGCTGTGAATGAAATTTTTAATTTACTTCCCGCAAGAATAAATTATTTTATTAAAGTTTATATTGATGAGATTGTTATTCCTGAATTAGAAATAGATTTTAAATTAAAAAGTTGTTTATTTACATGGCTTAATCCGAATGATTCTGATGCAAATACCATCGCTTCTGCAATTCAAGAACATAATAAAAAAGAATTAAAAATTATGACTGCTGATAAAAAAGATTGGAAGAAAGAATTACTGGAAGAAGTTCATGAGGATCTTTTTTTAAAAAAGGGATATCCCAAATTACCAAAGATAGAATATCTTCAAGATTTGTAAATTTTCTTTAATGTCAAATGGGGAGTATATGGGATTGATTTTTGAGAATTTTTATAAAACCTTAAGTTTATATACTATATTTATTTAAATTTGGCATGGCAGCAACAGCACCTAATCCTCAGAAGATGAGAGTTGATTATAATATTGATAGAAAGATTTATGACGATTTTGTGAAAAATTGCAGCAGAAAGGGTTTTGCTCCTCAGGTGATTGTTGAAAAGTTTATGAAGAAGTTTAATGAGACTGGACAGATTTAAGATATGATTTTTTGAGGGGTTTTATGTAGGATTTATTTTTATGAATAGTATGGATTATTATTGTTCTGAATGTAATTTTGCAGTTAAATTTTTTGAGGGTGTTTGATTATTTCTTTAATAGGATAAAAAATTGTGATAATTTTTATAAATGGTTGGGGGTTTTATCTTTAGGAGAAAAAATAAGTGAAATAAATATGGAAAATGAAGTTAAAAGATTAAAAGAAAAACTGAATAAATATAAAAAATCTGATATAATTTTTACTACTCATGCTGAAATTAGGGCATTTGGAAGGGGAATAGATTTAGAAGAAGTTAAAGAGAATATAATTAATCCTGCAAGATTAGTATATGTTAAAATGCAAGATTTTAAATTTGATTATGATGAAGAAAATGATAGTTTATTTGTTTACTTGGAAGGTTATAAATCAAAAGGTGCTGTTGAAATAGGAGATTTTGTTTTTGATTTCGACGGAAAAGGTAATTTAGTTGCAATGGAAATATTTAATGCATCAGAGATTTTAAAGATAGTTCTTTCAAGAATGATTGAACTTGCAAAGATTAAAGAATTTAAAATTGAAATATTTAATTTTAGAAATAATAGAACTAGTATAAGATTTAGCATAGATGATGGAATTAAAAGAGAATTTGCAAACATAATAATTCCAAGAATTAATGAAAAAAGTCCTGCTTTACAATATTAATCAAAAAGGTATATATATTTTTTTTGGGTATACAAATTTTATTAAACTTTTTTAATTTATTTTTTTCCACCCTTCCTTCTGACTAAAAATTTTTCTTCCTCAATAATCTCTTTAGAAAAATTAATTAAAAAATTTTTCTTTATCCTTCTCTTTTTTTGTATCGTAAATTTGATTTGCCATTATTGCTGCAATTGTAAATAACATTGAAAAATGACAATAAATAGATGGAAATGCAAAACTTAGTGCAGGTAAAAGGCAGATTAATATTAATGGTATTAAAATTGTGATTAAGCTAATCCATGTAAAAACTTGATAAACTTTTCCTAGCGATTTATCTTTATAATTTTGTATTAATAAATATAGTATAAATAAAATGTAGCCAGAATAATACCCAATATAAACAAAAAATACTGGCCAGTATGGTCCTGATAAAGAGAATAATATTCTAACAATTACATATAATGTTGCACATGTTGTTCCTAATATAAAATCACTTCTTAAAATCGCGATTAATGCAAAAATTATTGCTGGAGTATAAAGAATATATTTATTAAATTTTCTTTTTGTTGATCTAAGTACAGAGTGCAATCCTATTGCTGGTAAAAATGTGTATGTTGCAAAACCTATTGCTGCCCATAAATGTGGGTTGTTTGTGGTGCAAAGCATGAATTCTGTGAATTGGTATAAACCTAAAACATAAACAAATATTGCGGAGAAAACCGATACTAGTGTATTTCTATATCTTATTAAAATAAATGTTCCTACAAGAAATTCAATAATTGCTGTTGATAAAGATATAATGGGAGTGAAGCACATTTTATTTTATTTCTGAACATTATTTTTTTCCTTCTAAATCCAGATAAGCTTTTATTTGTCCGAGAAATTCGTCGCAACTTCCGATTAATTTTCCGGAGTATTGTGAAATTCTTGAGGGTATTACCCATTTTTCATAAATACTTCTTAGGAATTTTTGAAATGCTGTCATTTCAAATTTACCTTGATAATCTCTTATAAGATTTCCTTGAACGCTAATTTCTATTGAACCATTATTCATTTTTGCTTTTTTTCCGTCTTTATTAATTTCTACAGTTGTCATTCCCATTACAATTATTTTTGCATTGACTTCAAATTTGAAATAATCTGTGACTTTTCTTGTTCCGTTCCATTCAATTTCAATATCTTTTGAGTCGCCTTTTAATTTTTCTACATATTTTCCTTCTGAAACACCTAATCCCATTTCTTCACTTAGCCATGAATAAGCAAATCTGTAAAAATCTTTGAAATCAAAAAGTCCATTATATTTTACTTTACTTGAAAAAATTGTATCTGATTCTGCCATTTTATTTAACTCTTTAAAGTTTAAAGTATATTCTTCTTTAAAAAGATTTTCAAAATCAGTATTTTAGAGTTTTTAAAAAGCATACGAAGATTTTAACTAAACCCCAATTCTTTATTGTGAATTTTTTCCCACACTCCCCTGCACTTTTGTTTCACAAAAGTTTGCCTTTAAGTTATTAAAATCTTATTTTTAGCATGCTTTTTGAATTTTCAAAGAAGTTAGTTAAAAATCAAACTTTTTCAAAATATTTAAAAATTGTGATATTAAGTTAATTTTATGTTTAATTTTTTTCGTGGGCCCAAATTAGAGAAATTAGAGTATGGACTTTATTCAGTTAGGGGTCCGCCGATTTTAAACGATGAAAAATTAATTGTTGCGGTTCATCCTTATTACCAATCAAAATTTTATTATACTTCTCTTGATTCTTATTATGTTGGTTTGACTTCTTTATTACAAAATTATTCTGGTCCGATTATTACTCTTGAAGAATCAAGAAGGGTTAAAGATACTTTTAAGCATTATTTAGATATTGGGGCAAATTCTAATAGATTTTTTATAAAAACTTTATCTAGTGATCCTGATACAAAAGAAATGGAGTTTAATGAAATGTGTGATATTTTTAATAGATTAAGAAATAACAAACCAATTCATTTAATTGGAGGATATTTTTGGAGAAAAGAATTAATTGTTGGAGGGTGTTTAGGGCATCTTGTAGTAGAACTTGAAAGTAATTCTTTACCCGTTACTATTGATAAACATTTGATTTTTTAAATAAAAGGCCCTACTGATTTATTTTTGAAAAAAGCGTATGAAAATTTTAACAAAACTCCAAATTTTTTACTATCTTTAAAAACAAATATTTATCCAAATATTACAATAGTATTTAAAAAAAAAACATAACTATTTCTTTGTATGAGTGATAAACCTATAACCTTGATGCCTGAAGATATTCAAAGACTTATGGGCAAGGATGCTCAAAGAAATAATATCATGGCTGCCAGAATGGTTGCTGAAGTTGTTAAAACTACCTTGGGGCCTAAAGGGATGGATAAAATGCTTGTTTCTCCTACTAATGATATTATTGTTACAAATGATGGGGTGACGATTTTAGAAGAAATGCAAATTGAACATCCTGCTGCAAAAATGATGGTTGAGATTGCTAAAACTCAGGAAAGTGAAGTTGGCGATGGGACTACTACTGCGGTTATGATTGCCGGAAAATTACTTGAAAATGCTGAAAAATTGCTTGACAGAAAAATTCATCCGACAATAATTACTAAGGGTTATAAAATTGCAGCTGTTAAGGCTCAGGAAATTCTTAAGGATTTATCTTTAATGATTACTTCAGAAAATGAGGTAGTTTTAGAACAAGTTGCGATGACTGCTATGACCGGCAAGGGTGCTGAAGATAAAAAAGAAAAGCTTGCAAAAATTATTGTTAAGGCTGTTAAGCAAATTGAAAATAAGGGTAAATTTGATTTAAATGATATTAAGATCGAAAAGATGAGGGGAGATAGCGTTAAGGATGCTGAGTTAATTTTTGGTCTTGTTTTAGACAAAGAAAAGGTTACAAATGATATGCCTTCTATTGTTCATGACCCTAAAATTGCTTTGATTGATTTTCCGTTGGAGATTAAAAGTCCTGATCTTGATACAAAAATTTCTATTTCAAGTCCGGAGCAATTACAATGTTTTATTGTTCAAGAGGAAGAATCAATTAAAAGAATGATTCAAAGGATTCTTGATAGTGGTGCTAATGTTATTTTTTGTCAAAAAGGGATTGATGATTTTGCTCAATATTTATTATCTAAAGAAGGTGTTTATGCTTGCAGAAGAGTTGCAAGACGGGATTTAGAAAAAATTTCTAAAGCTACTGGTGCAAGGATTGTTAGCAATTTAAATGAATTGAATCAATTTGAACTTGGTGAGGCGGATGTTATTGAAGAGGTTCGTAATTGTGATAATGTTTTGACTTTTATTAAGGGTTGTAAAAATCCTAAGGCATTAACAATTTTAATCTATGGTGGTTCTAGTCATGCTTTAGATGAAATTGAAAGGGCTTTAAAAGATGGTTTAGGTGATATTGCTTCTTGTTTAAAGACGGGGTTGGTTGTTCCTGGTGGTGGAGCGATTGAAATTGAACTTGCTAAACGTTTAAGGGAATTTGGACAAACGTTGAGTGGTCGAGAACAATTGGCTATTGATGAGTTTGCTGGGGCTCTTGAATTTATTCCGATTACTTTGGCTGAAAATGCGGGTTTAGATCCTATCGATGTTTTGACTGAGCTTAAATCTCGGCATGATTCCGGGGAGAAAAATGTTGGTATTAATTTATTGACTAATAGAATTGAAAATATGCTTGAGTCAAGAATTATTGAACCTTCTAAAATTAAGAGTCAGGCGATTGAATCTGCCTGCGAGGTTGCGACTATGATTTTGAGGATTGATGATGTTATTGCATCTAACGGTAAAAAGCACGAGGGAAAAATGAATTCTATGAATGGCGGTATGTCTAATAATTTTATGAATAGTTTAGAATAAAAAATATTTAATTTCTATTATCAATTTGTTTTACTATTTCTTTGAATAATGGGTTGAAGCAAGATTTTGCAATCTCTATTGCATCCAAGGCTTCTGAAAGTTTTGGTCGATAGCCGTAATAATTCAGATTATGTCTAAGTTGTCTTAGGTTTTCTATTGTGCCTATTGGTCTTGTTGTTGATACTTTTAATTTTAATAATTCTTTTATTGGTCTTAAGTGATCATGGCTTTCTATTCCTTTTAGAACTAGCAATGCATCGCCAAGCATT
>DATDUI010000019.1:0-3009 GCA_035290465.1 Candidatus Nanoarchaeia archaeon
ACGCCTCAGCCGGGAATTGAACCCGGGTCTCCTGCGCGACAGGCAAGTGTCTTAGCCATTGGACAACTGAGGCAATACAATTTTAATAACAATTTGATTTTTAAAACTTTTTCTTTTAAGAAACTTGATATTGTCTTTGAATCTCTTTAAATATCATTTCAGAAAAAGTATCATGTGTTCTGGGATTATCAACGTCAAATAATGTATTAGCTAAAACTAGAAAATTACTATTATCTTCTAATGTTTTATAAGTATGCAATACAAAGGGAGGAATATAAATTCCTTTTTGAGAATCTAATATTAAATTTTTTGTACCTCCATAAATATCTTCAAGTGTTAATTTAACTGATCCTGCTAATAAAAAAAATAATTCTTTTCTAACCTTATGAAATTCTCTGCCCCCTTCACTTTCCTTCTTTAAGTTTGTTACAGAATAAGCCCTTATTCCTCTAATATCCTGTGGAATTTTGTCTAATTCATTTTGATTATATTGTAAATATTTTAAAACCTCTTGATTTGAAAGTGCAAATAGTACCCTTAATTCAGCATTTGACTTTGTTTTCCAAGGACCTTTTTGTTGGAATATTACTGTTTCTTCTATTGTTGAGAATTTATTTTTTGAATTAAATTTTTCAGGTTCTTTATTTTTCATAATTAAATAAAATTAATCCCCTATTTATTAAATTTTCTTTCTTAATTTTAAATTTGGATTAGATTTATAAAATAATATTCTTTAAAATATCTGTGAAAAAAGAATTAAAGATAGTAATAGGATTAACATTCTTAGCTTTAATAGGTTTTTTAATAAAAGCACTTCTTGCAAAAAACTTTGAATTTATCGGTTACTGGATTGTCTTAGTCGGATTATTCTTATTAGTCATACTTTTAGATAAAGAATTTAATTTCCCAATCTTAGGAATAATCTTCTTCTCAATATGGTCAATATCTCATATGGCAGGCGGATTAATCATGATTGGCAAAACCAGATTATACGACTTAATTTTAATAGATATTCTCGGAGACCCGTTCTTCATACTAAGATATGATCAATTAATTCACGCATATTGTTATTTTACAATTTCTATTTTAGTTTATTTTGTACTAAAGAGATATATCAAGAAAGATGGTAAAGTATTATTAACAATTACAATTTTATCCGCATTAGGAATCGGATTATTAAATGAAGTAGTAGAATTTGGAATGGTCGTTTTTGCAGACGCTGCCGATGCAGTCGGGGGATATTATAATACAGCTTTAGATTTAGTATTCAATCTAATCGGGTCAATTATAGGACCGCTTTTTGCAAGGAAATTTTTAAACAATCGAAATAACTTTTAAATAACATAAAAAACTTAATTCTGTATGTCAATAATTTTAGGGATAGAATCCACAGCACATACATTTGGCGTGGGAATTGTAAAAAACGGGAAAGTTTTATCTAATATAAAAAAAACTTACACTACTGATAAAGGGGGAATTATCCCAATAGAAGCCGCAAAACATCATTGTGATAACAAAAATGAACTTTATTTTGAAGCACTCGACAGTGCAAAAATTTCAGAAGATAAAATCGACGCAATTGCATTTTCTCAAGGACCCGGTTTAGCACCTTGTTTAATTGAAGGAATGAAATTTGCAAAAGAACTCTCAAAAAAATTAAACAAACCATTAGTACCAGTAAATCATTGTGTAGCTCATCTTGAAATAGGGAAAATTACAGGAGCAAAAGACCCGGTAATGTTATACACAAGTGGAGCAAATACCCAAATAATTGCGTATGAAGCAAAAAAATATCGAATTTTTGGTGAAACCCTTGACATTGGAGTAGGAAACTTCATTGATAACTTCGCAAGATATGCTGATATTGGTTTTCCCGGAGGCCCGACAATACAGAAATTAGCTTTAGAAGGAAAAGAATACATTGAATTACCTTACACCGTCAAAGGAATGGACATCGCCTTATCCGGAATATTAACAAACTTAAAACAAAAATTAGACAAAGGTGCATCAATTAACGACTTATCTTATTCAATGCAAGAGACAGTTTTTGCAATGTTGGTTGAAACAGCTGAAAGAGCATTAGCACATACAAAAAAAACAGAACTTCTTTTAGGAGGAGGAGTAGCATGTAACTCACGTCTTCAAGAGATGTGTAAGATAATGTGCAAAGAACGAGGAGCTAAATTCTTTTGCCCTCCAGCATCTTTATTAACAGATAACGGAGCAATGATTGCTTATCTTGGAGAAATTATGTTTAAATCCGGAATTAAAGAAAAAGATTTGAATAAAGTTGACATTTTACCAAGACAAAGAACAGATGAGGTTAATGTTTCATGGAGGGGATAATGGATATAATTAAATATTGTTGGTTGAATAAGGGAAGATGAATTTAGCAGTTTCAGGATTAATCTTAGATATGATTGGTGTTTTTATCTTGACACTTACAACAATGATAAGCCCTCGGCATGGTAGAAGAGAAGATGTAAAGTGGTATAACAATAAAAGATATTGGTGGATTGGATGGAGACCATTCTATAAAAATACTAAGACTTTAAAGTGGTTTTTCATGTTAAAGCATAGACCAGTTGTTGAAGGAATAATTCCTCCAAAACATAAATTGGAAATAATTGGATTTTTATTTATTACAGTAGGCTTCTTTCTTCAACTATTAGATATAATTAAATAATTCCATGTAAAAAGTAAGTTCTTATTTAGACTCTTTTCTCATCGTTTCAAAATTAGGAAGTTTTAAAAACTAAAAAAATCTCCCTTAAATTATCCTATGATCGAGTGAGTGAGGATTCATTCTATCAAACAGGTTAAAAATGATTTTAAATCATTAAAAACAAACAAATAAAGAAAATTAATAAAAATGGACGCATACAAAATAATCGAAAAAGCGAAGAATACTGGAAAAATCGAAAAAGGCACAAATGAAGTAACAAAAGCAATCGAAAGAGGAACTGCTAAATTTGTTGCTTACGCTGGCGATGTAGAACCAAAAGAAAT
>DATDUI010000020.1:0-5051 GCA_035290465.1 Candidatus Nanoarchaeia archaeon
GCGAAAAGGTCGGAGAAAAGGTCGGAGAAAAAGTGACAGAAAACCAAAATAAAATAATTCAATTTATTTTGAAAAATCCGGAAATTTCAGCAAAAGAGCTGTCTTCTTTGGTAAGCATTTCTTCAAGAAGAATTGAAGAAAATATCTCTAAACTTAAGAAAAAAGGGTTGCTTAAAAGAATAGGTCCTGCAAAGGGGGGTTATTGGGAGGTAACAAAATGAGTGAAAGAAAAGATTATGATTATTATATCTTTTTAGATTATTCTGAAGATTTAATTGGATATAATATAATTGAACAGAAAAAAATTATTACCTTGTTGCCTAAGATTTCAAGATTTGAGCATTACAAGGGTCGAAAAAATAGGAAGATTTATTTAAAGCATATTGGAGACACAATTAAAAGAGAAAAAATAAAATCATTTTTTGAGAAGATTAAAATTGAGGAATCAAGAAAAAATGTAGAATTATTTACAGAGGTACTGGAATTTATTAAGATTCATAAACATTGCATTCTCTTTCTGTCTGTTGATGATTATCAATTTAAAAAATTAAGTAAACTTCTTTACTTAATTGATGGAAAAAATACAGAGATAAAAAAAGAAAGTCAGTTAAAAAAAGGAACTCCAGAGTATCAAGTAAGTTTAGTTATTGATAATTTATTAAATATAGAAAGGAGGAAACAAGGTAAATAGAATTGAGGATTCGTCTAACCTACTGGCGGTATAAAACCGTCTTCGTCAGAATCCCTTTATCTATTTATGTTATATTAAGAAAAATGAAATATAAAAATGTTTTGGTTGATATGAAAAATAAATTATTAATTCTAACTTTAGTTGCTTTAACAATTATAGAGAATTGTAAGGCATCACAATTCTCTAAGAAGCCATTTGCACCAACGGAATTTGGGAAAACTATTTATTCAAATGTCTCTATAGATAATTCTTTCAAAAATCAATTCTCTAAGAAGCCATTTGAACCAACGGAATTTGGGAAAAATATTTATTCAAATGTCTCTATAGTGGTTGTTATTGCACAAAATCAAAGTTTAGAAGAGGAATTAAATCAGTTTGATAATAAAAAAATTATCAAAGAGGTAACAGAATGAGAAATAAATTATTAATTCTAACTTTAGTTGCTTTAACAATTATAGGGGTTGTTATTGCACAAAACCAAAGTTTAGAAGAAGAATTAGCAAGTATTGAAGAAGAGTTAGTTAATGCAGGATTTGACTGGCTGGTTAATGCAACTATTGATGAAAACTTAGATTCTTCAACCATTGAAGTTTTCACTCAAAACGGAAATGAAACTCTTGCAGTATTTGAAAAAATTAATGAAGAAAAATTTTACAAAATTTATTTAACAGAATTAAACGGAACACAGGATGTTTTTGATTTAAGAATTAATGGTAGTGTTGAGTTTGACCAGATTTTAGATCCTGCTCCAACAATGGCAACAGTTAAAATAAATTCCACAACAAACAGATCAAATGAAAGTATCAAAGGATACTGTAAAGCCACAGATTCTGATGGTGATAATTTAGTTTATCAATACCAATGGTATAACGGCTCAACAGTTTATTTTAATGGAACTTTGTTTAAGGAGGGGACGATTAGTGCTGGATATTACCATACTTGTGGAATTCGTGCAAGTGATTCAAGAGTTTTATGTTGGGGAGATTCAGAGCATGGAAAATTAGGAGATGGACAATCTTCAACAGACAGAACTTCACCATATCTAACCACTGATTCATCTGCCTATTTAAGTGTAAGTGCCAGAGGTGCTCATACTTGTGGTATTAGACAAAGTGACAGAAGAGTATTATGCTGGGGATATTCAGCAAATGGAAGACTTGGAGATGGACAAAATGGTGTTGATGTTTTAAATCCAAATTTAACAACAGATTCTTCTGCTTATTCAAGTGTAAGTGCAGGAGGAACTGATACTTGTGGAATTAGACAAAATGATTCAAGAGTTTTATGTTGGGGAAATGGAGATTATGGACAGCTGGGTGATGGAAGCAATGCAACGCATAATGTATTATACCCAAATGTTACAACGGATAATTCTTCTTATTCAAGTATAAGTGCTAGACAAAGTCATACTTGTGGAATTAGACAAAATGACTCAAGGGTTTTATGTTGGGGACAAGGACAATATGGAAGACTTGGGGACGGCAGTACTTCTGTACATAATGTTGGTAATCCAAACCCCACAACAGATATATCCCCTTATATAAGTGTTAGTTTAGGAGAGTATCATACTTGTGGAATTAGAGTGAATGATTCAAGAGTTTTATGTTGGGGAAATGGAGATTACGGACAACTTGGAGATGGTAGTACTTCCGCACATAGTGTGAGTAACCCAAATGTTACAACTGATTCATCCTCTTATTCAAGTATGGAAGTAGGATATTATCATACTTGTGGAATTAGAGTGAATGATTCAAGAGTTTTATGTTGGGGTAATGGAACATTAGGAGATGGAGAAACTACAGAAAATCTAAATCCAAATGTTACGACAGATAATTCTTCTTATTCAAGCATAAGTGCTGGAAGACTCCATACTTGTGGAATCCGTGCTAATGATTCAAGAGTATTATGCTGGGGAGAATCGTTATATGGAAGATTAGGAGATGGACAAAGTGGAGTAGATGTTTTAAACCCAAATTTAACTACAGACACATCACCCTACAAAAAAGGATTTACTCAAGGCGAAGAAGTTTTAGTCTCAATCTTAGGAAATGCTTACATAAAAAAAGGTGAAATATGGAAATTAGGTTGCAGAGCATACGACTTTACTACCTATTCATCATGGATGAATAGCACAGCAATGACTATTTTAAGTAGTCCACCAACAATGGCAACTGTTAAAATTAATTCAACAACAAACTCTTCCACAGAAAACATAAAAGGTTACTGCAATGCGACAGATACCGATGGAGATGATTTAGCATACCAATATCAATGGTACAACGGCTCAACTGTTTATTTTAATGGAACTTTGTTTAAGGATGGGAGTATTTCTGCGGGAGAATTTCATACTTGCGGAATACGAGCAAATGATTCTAGAGTTTTATGTTGGGGAGATGGAGATGAAGGACAATTAGGAGATGGAAGTACTGCTGTGCATAATAATTCTAATCCTAATATTACTACTGATTCATCTGCTTATTCAAGTGTAAGTGCAGGAAGTTATCACACTTGTGGTATCCGACAAAATGATTCACGAGTTTTATGTTGGGGGCGAGGAAATTCAGGGCAATTGGGAGATAACGGTCAAATCGAAAAAACTAATCCAACACTTACAACAGACACATCTCCCTATTCAAGTGTAAGTGCAGGAGAGGACTACACTTGTGGAATTAGAACTAATGATTCTCGTGTTTTATGTTGGGGAAGATCAACTGAGGGACAACTAGGGGATGGAGAAACTACAACCCGTTTAGTTCCAACTTTAACATCAGATACATCTACTTATTTAAGAATTAGTGCAGGTGAAGGTACTACTTGTGGTATTAGAGCTAATGATTCAAGGGTACTTTGTTGGGGAGATGGGCAATATGGATCATTAGGTGATGGAAACACCTCTTTACATAATAATTTAAATCCAAATCTTACAACGGATACATCTGCTTATTCAAGTGTAAGTGTGGGAGGTGCACATTCTTGTGGTATTCGAGCAAATGATTCAAGAGTTTTATGTTGGGGAGTTGGAACATACGGAAGACTTGGAGATGGAGAAACTACAGATAACCCAAATCCAAATGTTACTACAGATTCTTTTGCATATACCAAAATAATTGCAGGACCATTTCATACTTGTGGAATTCGAACAAATGATTCTAGAGTTTTATGTTGGGGATATGGACTTTATGGACAACGTGGAGATGGACAAACTTCAAACAACCAAGCAAACCCAAATGTTACAACAGATTCTTCTGCATACGCAAATATTGAATTAGGAAGAAGACATTCTTGCGGTATTCGAGCTAATGATTCAAGAGTTTTATGTTGGGGAGATGGGAGTTATGGAACACTTGGAGATGGAAATACTGCTGCACATAATGTTGCAAATCCAAATATCACTACAAGCTCATCCCCCTACAAAAAAGGTTTTTCATCCAGCGAAGAAGTTTTAGTTTCAATCTTAGGAAATGCTTATTTAAACGTCGGTGAAAATTGGAGTCTTGGTTGTAGGTCTTATGATTTTACAGACTATTCATCGTGGATGAATAGTTCAGTTTTAACTATTGTCCCATATGAACCTTCATCTGGAACAGGATTTTTTATTACTAATAATGCTGGTGGAAATGTTGCATTGTTTGATAAAAATGGTAATTTTTATCTTAAGGGCAAGAAAAATTCTAATCAAGGTACTTTGAATGCTCCTGCAAATTCTTTTGTTCTTCAAAATTCTTCAGGAACTACTATTGCTTATGTTAATTCAACAGGTTCTTTATTTGCAAGGGGAAGCATTTCTGAAGATTCAAGTTTGACCGGAAAAACAAGTTCGAATTTAGAGTTTAAAAATTCAACAGACAATTTAATTGGATTTTTTGATAATCAGGGTAATTTAAAACTTAAGGGATATGTTGTGGAAAATTATTTTAGTTATATTTTAGGGTTGTTTAATAAAATGGGATTATTTTTTAATCAAGGTTTATTACATGAAAGATAAAATTATTAAAGGCTTATCGATATATAATAATATAAAAAATGAGGAATTAAATGATAAATAAAAAAAGAGGTTTGTTGGGTTTGGTTAAAATTGAAAGGGGGAAGTTTAAAAAGTCTTAAGTGCTAAAAAAGATTATGGAAAATGTTAGTTTTGATATACTGAACAAGAAGATTATTGATTTAGCAAATGCTATTGAGGATATTAAGATTCAGATAAATCTTTTAAAAAATAATCCTTTAAACATTTATGATTCTGAATTAAGAGAAGAGTTAAATGAGTGGGATAAATTGAGTACACAAACTTTAGAAAACTTTGAATCTAAGATATGAAAAAAGGAGAGATATTTAATGTTAACTTAATTGGAAGGGGGCATGA
>DATDUI010000021.1:0-21203 GCA_035290465.1 Candidatus Nanoarchaeia archaeon
TATAAGGTAAAAAAACTAATATAAAATATTAAAGAGGCAAAAAATGAGTTTTATTGTATATGATTTAGCATTCTTGGTAGCATTTTTAGTTTTTGCTTCAGTTTTTTTATATTTAAAGCGTGAAAATTTAAAGAAGGAAGGGGGATTATTATTATATAAGACTAGTTGGGGAATCAAGTTAATTGAATCAGTAGGTGATAAACATAAAAAATTATTGCACTTTATTAGTTATATTTCACTTGGAACAGGATATATTTTAATGGTTTTAATTATGTTTTTGATTATCCAGACTGTTTATATTTATTTAACAACACCTATTATTCAGATATTTAAAGCTCCTCCAATTATGCCTTTAATTCCTTATTTCCCTCAATTATTTGGTTTGCAAAGTTTTTTTCCTCCATTTTATTTTATATATTTTATATTATCTATTGCTGTTGTTTTAACAGTTCATGAATTTTCTCATGGTATTTTTGCAAAGAGTTTTGGAATTAGAATCAAAAGCACTGGCTTTGCATTTTTAAAATGGTTCCCGGCATTATTTGGTGCTTTTGTTGAACAAGACGATAAACAGATGATTAAAAAAAGCAAATTTGCCCAGATGAGTGTTTTATCTGCAGGAGTTTTTGCAAATCTTATTACCTCATTAGTTTTCTTGATAATTCTTGCAATATTTTTCTCTTATGCATTTGTTCCTTCCGGAATCTTATTTAATACTTATTCATATTCAATAGTTGATGCACAAACAATTAGTTCTATTAATGGTATTCCAATAAATAATATTTCATCACAGAATATCTTAAACTTAATGAATGAAGAAGGAATTAATAATATTGTTACGAAGGACGGTCAAGGTTATATTGCTGAGAAAAAATCTTTAGTTAATCAAGAAGGTTATTTTGTGTTATATCACGATGCTCCTGCAATTAATTCTGAATTATTTGGTGCGATTACTTCTATTAATAATGAAAAAATTGATAGCATAGAAAAATTAGGAAGTGTTATTGGAAGTTATCAACCTGGTGAAGAGGTTGTTATTAAAACTATGACTAGTGAAGGTGAAAAAGTCTATAATATTATTTTAGGAGAACATCCTGAAAAAGAAGGACAAGCATGGTTAGGAATTGGATTTGTTGATCAAGACCAATCAACTTTTACAAGAAAAATTGTTTCAAAGTTTACATATAAAGATGCACATACTTATTATCAACCACGATTTGATGGTGCAAGCATATTTATTCACGATTTATTATGGTGGATTTTTTTAATTAATTTACTTGTTGCTTTGATGAATATGATGCCTGTTGGATTTTTAGATGGAGGTCAATTCTTTTATCTTACAGTTTTAGGAATTACTAAATCAGAAAAAATCGCCAGACAAACATTTAGTGCAATTACTTACTTTATTTTATTCTTGTTCTTGGTGTTAATGATTAAGTGGGTTTTCGGAGTCTTTTAGAATTGCTACTATTAGACGATATTTTACTGCTGTTCTAATGAATTAATGGAATTTTATAAAGAATAACATTTAAATTAGATTTATTTTTTATGAGATAATGGTGGATAAAGATTATAACCTCTTTGGCGAATCAAACATTCCGGTTTTTTTACCGGATAAAAGAAATAGACTAGAATTAATTTTAAATAATTTAAGAGAAAAACAAATACAATTTTATTTTGAAAAAAATATTGAAAATAGAACAGATATTAATTATGACGACGAAATACTTGACTTTATTGATGAATCAGTTATTCCTTATTTTCATAAAAAAGGATATTTTGGGTTGGAAACACAACTTTTTATGGGATTACCAGAATTAGTTTATAATGTGCAATGCCATAGTAAAGAAGAGGGATTATTTAAAATCGTGGTTCTGCCTAAATTAGTTATTTCTTCAATTAAAGGGGGAGATTACTTTAAAGATTCAAAAATTAAAAAACAATTTGAAGATAAAAATATTCCGGAAATTAATTCCTATGAATCAGAAAATAATATCTCAGGCAAAGGACAGGGAAATCAAATGATATGCAGTATGTCAGATTGGATATATGTAGATACAGCAAAAGGGGAGTTAAATTTAGGATATTTCATTGATAAAAGATATTTAGGAAGTTTTAAAATATAATTCTGGTATGATTTATTATGATTCCAAAAGAAGTTAAGAAAATTTTGAAGCGACAACATTATGAAATTGTTGGTAAGCATTCAGCTGTGCAAACTTGCAGATGGACAAAAAAATCTCTTAAAGATGAAGGTGTTTGCTACAAAGAACAATTTTATGGAATTAAGTCTCATCTTTGTTGTCAGATGACTCCTGCTGTTATGTGGTGCCCTAATAAGTGTATTCATTGCTGGAGGGCTATTGAAATGACTTTGGGAAGTGAATTAGAAGGAGATGTTGATTCACCAATAGAAATTATTGATGGTTGTATTATCGCTCAACAAAAACTTCTTACTGGTTTTAATATTGATCCAAATAGTCCTAAAAAACAATTAAGTCGGGCTAATCAAAAAAAGTTAAGCGAAGCACAAGAACCAATGCAGTTTGCAATTTCTCTTTCCGGTGAACCTACAGTCTACAAACATCTTGGAGGAATTATTGATGAATTAAGAAAACGTGGTAAGACTAGTTTTTTAGTTACTAACGGTCTTTATCCTGAAAAACTTCAAGAGTTAAAAGATAAAAAGCAGTTACCTACTCAATTATATATCTCTGTTAATACTTCTAATAAAGAGTTGTTTAAGCGTTTTCATAGAAGTTCTAAAGAGGATGGTTGGGAAAGGCTTATGAAAAGTTTAGAGATTATGTCTACTCTTAAGAATACAAGGACAGTTTTTAGAATGAATCTTGTTAGAGATTTGAATATGAATACTGAGTTTGTTAAAGAATATGCTGAGTTAATTAAAAAAGCTAATCCTATGTTTGTGGAAATTAAAGGTTTTATGAGTGTTGGTTTTGCTCGTGATAGGCTGGGTTATGATAAAATGCCGACGCATAGGGAGATTCAAGATTTTGCAAAATTATTAGTTAGTGAATTAGATAATGATATGAAAATCTTAGATGAAAAAGTTGTTTCGAGAGTTTTAGTTTTGGGTAAGGATAAGAATATATTAAAAATTCCGAATGGGTATTTATAGAATGAATAAAGCAATAAAAAAAGTAACATTAATTAGTGCTTTAGGAATAACATTAAATGTTTGGCATCTTTGCGGAATGCTTATGACTTCAACTTATTCAATGATTAATTCTCCAAAAATTACAACTCAAAATCAACTTGAAAGATTAGTTGAGGAAAGAAGAAAACTTATTGATCCAAATAATAATTAGAAGATTATTTCAACATTGGTACCTTACAACGAAGGGGCATCTGGGATATTAAAAGATAGAACGGGTTATGGAATATTAATCGGGGGAGATTTTGCAAATGTTAATGTTTTAGATCACGAATTATATCATATCTTAGATCATCATTTTGATAATTTTCCAAAAACAGAAGTTGGGAAAACATTAAAGTATCTTTATTGGACTGAACCTCAGGCAATTATTTATCAAGCTTTTGGGGTTAAGTTGTAATTAGATTTGTTTCGTAATTAAGAGAAGTTGTTTGCAGTAACTTTAATCTATAAATTTGGGCAAACAATTTTGGATAATTTCTGATTTTTATGAAGATAATTTGCATAATTTAATTTCCAGAGAAGAATTAAGAGAATCTCAAAAAGAGGATAAAACGGGTATAAAGGTTAGAGAGTTTAAAAATAAAGAAATTGATGTATTTTTTTCTACAAGATGTGCTAGGGGTATTGATTTCCCTAGTGAAGAATGCAACAGCATTGTTTTTACAAAATATCCGAATCCAAATGTTCAGGATGCATTTTGGAAAATTTTAATGAAAACTCAACCTTCACATTACTGGGATTTTTATAAAGATAAAGCATTGAGGGAATCATGGCAAAAAATTTATCGTGGTTTAAGGTTTACTGAAGACCATGTTTATGTTTTGAGTCCTGATTCAAGAGTTCTTGAGCAGTTTGAGAAGAAGTAAACGAATTATTTCGGTAAATATTTAAATGATAACTGCTTGTTTAAATTATAAAAAGAGGTCAAAGATTTTTTAATTAGATAAATTTAAAAATAAGAATTTAACAATAATATTATGGCAAAACCAATTTTAGCAACCCCTGAATTGAAAGATAAAGAAGCAAATGAGTTTATTAAACAAATGATAAAGATAGAGAGAGCGGGGTTAACTGATTATCAAAAAGAAATGTTATTAGAAATTCAAAAAAATCAAACAAAATTTGTAATTTCTAATTAATCTCTTACAAAATTAATTAAATCTAAATACATTGGGGTAGTATTTTCTCTTTTTGCTTTTTCTTCTTCGCTTATTTTCATTTCAATAAAACCCCATTTTTCTTTATAAAAAAGTCTTGGGTCTTTATCTGATTCCTTATGGTGTTTTGAATCTAAAGTTATAAATCTACACCCACTCTTTTTTGTTATCTCTAAAGAAATTTTTAAACAAAATTGCATCATTAATGTTCCTAATCCTCTTCTTCTAAAATTATCATCTGCACAGATTCTAGCAATTTTTAAAGCGGGTAATGAACTATATGGAACACCTTTATATCTTAATTTTTTTTGTAAAGATCTTTTAATGTTTGATAATCTTATACTGTCATTGCAAATTGTTATATAACCCATTAATTTATTTGAATCCTTTTCAAACCATAAAAATGTTCTTGAAAGTAATCCTAATTGATGCATTAATGCATTATCAATTAAATATTCTTTAAGGTCTTCTTGAAAAGAACAAAAATTTGGAAGAATATTTTTATGAGTTTCAGAAAGCTCTTTGATTATAACTTCATCAATGGTATATCTTTTAAACATAAAATTAAATATTATTTATTTTTTTAAATATTCTTATACATTTATAATTCTTGCAAAAATCCTATTTAGGGGTTATATTATAATTAATTTTTTTATAATAGGTGTTTATGTGGCCAAGGGGGATGAATAACTTCGTGGTAGAAACAATAAAAAGTGTAGGAGATTCCAAGTGATATCCAAAGAGCGAATGCAAAATACATCAAGAACAAGAATCAAAGGCAAGAAAACTTTCTTACATAAAATATCTAAACTTTTCGGCCTTTAATAAAAAGTCATTAAGTTTTTGAATTGTATTCAATTCATGATTGCAATAATTGAGAAAATAAAAATTGTCCTTAAATTTTTCTAAATCTTTTATTGATTTTATCTTTCTTATCTCATCATAATAGGAAACAGATATACTTTTCCTAAAAACAAAAGGTCCTTCTGTGATATTACAAGATGCATAAGTAAAATAGCTTTTACTATTTATTTCGTGAGGTAGTAGTCTGTTGGGTTCCAGTTCGGACAGCTCTCCTTTTCCCTTTAATAATCTAAATACTTTTGACCGGATTCCTTTATCTTTAGGAATAGAAGTTTCATTAAAATAATCTTCGTGAATTAAAAGTTCGTGAAATCCGGGTTTGATAGCAATTAATTCAGAATAAATCTTATTAAAATTACTGAGTTCTAAACTCCTAAAATAAGAGATTATAAACGCTAATTCTTTTTTTTCCATATCAAAATCTATATTGTCCTTTGTGGTTTGTGTAAAACCTGCATTTTTCCAAAAAGAATCATTTGATTGTCTATTTTGAGTATTTCCTTGATATACATTTATATCAGCTAAAGCTTGAAATGATTTATTATATTCAGCATTGATTAATTTATTTGGATTCTCAAATTTTGATAATTGAATAGCTTTAAGATATTTATATCGTAAATTATTAAAGATTCTCTCCACTTCCATCTCTGGAAGAATAAAATAATTTAAAATTTGAGGTACTGATGGGTCATTTAATCCTAAAAAAGTTTCACCAATTTTTCTTAAAGAAGAATCAATTTTAACTCTTATCAAATCTTTAGAAAGTTCATACACGGATAATTCGCCAGAATTATCCACTTCGATCTCTAGATATTTGCTGTCAATTGTTTTGAAAAGTTTATCCCGATTTTTATTTATTAATAATAGTCTCTTTCCAACATAATTTGGTCTATCACAAACAATTGTAGTTTTATAATCTTTCATTTTTATCATCTAATATCTTTTGAAACTTAATAAGATCAAGTTTATCCTCTGGATTAAACTTACACCACATATAATCTTTTGCAAATAAACGTATTGTAGGTTTCAGGCTTAAAAGAAATGGTGCAAAATCTCTCAAAGTATCATACCATGCTCGCTGTTCATCTCTGAATGGAGGATCATTATCTTTTTTATGCAACGTAGTACAAAGTTTAATCCATCTTTCTTTATTATATCCTACCTTTAAATTTGAGGAGTAATTTTTTAAACTAATTTCTCTTGATTTAGTAAAATGTTGTGATTCATCAAATTCTACAATAAAACCTGAATTAACAACAAAGAAGTCCACATTAGGTAATTTTTTAGTACGAATAAAATGATTATGACCTCTATGATTTTGTAAAAGTGTAAAAATATTCTTCAAATCTTTGTAATGAGATTTTTCAATAAATGATTCTGGATTATTAGATAAATTAAGATTATAATTAACTTTCACATCTCCGAAAAGTTTAGTCAATAGTTCTAAAATTCTTTTTTTACATTCCTTGCATCTTTCATTATGAATTGCCATGTATTAGAATGATAGACTAGTGGTTATATAAAAGTTTTCTTGCCATTAGTTATTTAGCCATTTCTTCTAATTGCAACTAACATATATTAAGCGTAGTTTTATTAAATTTTATATCGTTGGTGATTTTTATCAGATTTTATAAATGAACACCATCAAAACAGAAATTAAGGATATTGTCGTTTAAGAGTGCAAGCTCAAAGGTTATTCACAAATCCTCTGAGATAATTCTAATGAAACAGTTAGATCTACAGGTTTTGCAATTAAAATTAAAGAAGTAAATATTTTTATATTCAAAATATGTTTATTTGATATGATTTATAAAAATAAAAGAAGATTGATTCTTGGAATTTCTTTATTTTTGTTATTAGTCTTTTATTTATTCAAGAATTTATCAGAAGATATCAGGGTATTTGGATTTATTTTTGGTATGGTGATTTTTTATTTGGTTGATCATATGTTTAAAATTGAATTTAGATTAAGACATTATTATTATATGATGATTATTTTAGCTTTTGGTATTTTGCTTTCACCAATTTATTTTTTCTATTCGTCGTATGATAAGATTCTTCACTTTTGTTTGCCGATTTTAAGTTGTTTTCTTATTTATTATATTGTTGATAAAAAAAATTTGTCAATTCACTGGAAATTATGGATTACTTTTTTGTTTATTACTTCGTTTTTAATGTTTCATGAGATTGGTGAATATTTAATTGATCAATTATGGGATTTAAAACTTCAGGGAGTTTATGTTTGGAATATTGGGGGTGTTGAGAAGTTTGATTTAATTCAGTCTAAAATTGATGATACGATGATGGATTTAATTTTTGGTTCTCTTGGGGCTTTGACTTTTGTTTTTGGAAAAGTTGGGAAGATTTTTTATCAGAATAAGTTTGGAAGGAAATGAAGAGAAAAAAAGAGATTTTAAATTGTTAAAAAAAATAAACAGATTAAAAAGAAAAATATGACTAAACTGGCAGAATTATCAGTTTTGGGGATTTATGCTCCGTTACATTTTTTTGAATATTATCATGATGATGGATATGTTGATTCTATTGAAGACCATTTTTTTATGTTAATTGAAAAATATGGTCAAGAGCATCAAGTTAGTCGTGATAAAATTAGAAAAACTTTAGGGGGATATTTACATTATGAGGGGATGTTTTTTAGCCATCATCATATTTATTATAAGAGGGCTAATGAACCGGACATTTTTTTTATTAGGGGGCATGAGGAAACGCATTTTTTGGAACGGATTTGGAAATTAAATTTATTGGAAGATAAACTTAAACCTTTTACTAATCGGGCAATTGATTTTGGAGAGGTCATTGATTCAGAATCAAGATGCAATATTGGTGGAGTTTATGCATTAATTAAGAATAATATTCCTGTCAAAGAGGTTTTTGAGATTATTAAATCAAGATATCAACAGAATTTGCTTAAGAATTATTTAGAAGAATATGGATTGATATGATTCTCAAAAAAAGAAATTTGGAAATGGGGTTTTTATTGGGGGTTTTAGATAAATTGAGGGGTTGTGGATTTTTTATAGAGGGTTATTATTGTAGAAAGTTTGGAAAGGGATGAGATTATAGAGTATTGTTAAGGAGATTATGATTAATCTTTAATTCTTTTATCTGAAAATTCTAAATTATTAAGAAACCAAGCTAAAAGAAAATTCTTATCTTTTCTTACAGGGGAATAAATTTCATCAATAATTTTTTCAATTTTTCTTCTATATTGATGTTTTATTTGTAAAATTTGGAGTATCCTATTAACTGTTGTTGCATTACAAATTTCTTCTCTGTCCCTATAAATATAAATATAAGAAATAAATAACATTCCAGAAATGGAGGTAAATAAAATAAATCCTAATATCGTTATTAGATTTACCATTTTAAAAGAACTGATAATGGATAAAAATGATATTATAAATATCACAAAAATGGTTATTAATAATGGTTTAATCTCTTTTAAAGCATTTTTAAAAAATATCTTTTAATTCTAGTTATTTTTGAATTATCCATTAGCCCTTTTTCCTTTTTTTTAAGAGGATTATATATACTAAAAAAGAATGCTATTGTGATTGTTAATTCTATTCCAACAAACCACAGTGTAATGCTATCAGTCATATTTTTATCCCAAATCCCCCAAGTAATAATGTAATCCCGATTATTATTAAAAATAATCCCAAAATTATTTTATTAGTATCTCTATTTTTGTAAGAAGCCATACTTCCAATTAATAAACAAATTAATCCTAAAATCACTTGAAATAAATCCATAATATAATACAATATTAATTATATTTAAAGTTTTATAAAAATTTCTGGATAAAATAACCTACATCAAACCAAAACCAAATTAACACCAATTTGTTTTAATGAAATTTTAATTTATCCTTTTATGAAAAGAGATCAAGATAAACATGAATTTAAAATTAGATAGGGTAAAGAGAAAGTTAGATAAATTGTTGAAGAAAACTTAAAAACACAAAAATCTAAATAATCTAATGTTGAAGGTCATTGGATTTGATTCAAGAGAATTTAAAAGAGATGTGATAAAAAAAGATGGAACTCAAGGAAAATTTAGGTCTGCTTTGGGCATTGGCATAAGGGTTGATAATTATGAATCATTTGATAAAATATACCAAAAAAAATTAAAGGAAATTTTTGACAAGCGAGGATTGGAAAAAGAATTTACATATTATTGTTTTAATGATTTAAAAAATATTGATAAATCGGAAGAAATTATAGAAGATTTCATTCTTTTAATGAAAGATTATGTTGATAAAGTTCACATATTTTATACCCTTTTTTCGAAAGATAGAATACCAGAAGTAAAAGTTTATGGAAGATATGCTCAAAGAGAAAATAAGAAATTAGCTAAACCAACAAGAAATTATCTTGAATTACTAGATGAACATATATTAAATATGTTTCCAACGATTTGTGCTTGGAAAATTTCTCATTGTATTCCTGCATCTTTTCAATTTCATTTAGACTCCTATTCAGGGCATATAAATGAATCTTTTGAAGATTTGGAAAAATCACCGATTAAAAAAGTTGTTTTTCCTTCTGGGGATTGTATTAATCCCGTAATTTCTTTTGCAGATTTATTTCTCTCTTTTTTTGATAACAGATTATCTAAAAATAATTTACATTTACTATTTCCAAACATCCGTAAAGCAATTCCAGAATATGGAGAAAAAATTTTAGCATATCCTATCTTAAGTAAACATCTACCAAAAATAACTCCTTTAGATCAAGTAGAAGTAAAAATAGAAGATTATTTCTTAAGACCAATTTATTGGGTATTCAAAGGAGATGTTCAAGTAGATTCAGGGAAATTCAAAAGATCAAAAGTTTATAGAAAATTACTGGATTGGATTTCTCTAAAAGGGGGAATAGTTAAAATGTTTAGTAAAATGAAAGATGCTGATCATTTAAAAAATGGGGATTTTGGAGTTTTTATTAATAATTCTGGAAAAGAAACAATATTAACTTATCGTAAATTAGGTATTAAATTAAACCTTTTAGATCTAAATCTTTTAGTTCCAGAAGAAGACCGTAATGTTTAAAAAGAAAAAAAATATTATAATAATACGATATATCCGATAGGTTATATCTACTGCGTAGTATAATTGATAACCCGTTTAATTCAAAAAAAACCTTTTGAGCATAAATAATTCAACTTCTTCAATTCTGTTAATTGTGCTTCTTTGTTAAGTTTTAAACAATCAAGAGGATCTTCCACTATCATCAAACTAAAAAAAGAAAAAACCATTAACAACTAAAAAGGGTATAAGTAACGCAAAAGTAAAATTTCCTAAGATTATAATTAAATTCGCTTTTTTAGGAGGATATTTTATTGTTGCAAGAAATAAAATTAAAACATCATTGGGAAATGGAGTTAAACCAAGATATAAATAAGCTACAATGGGGGTTATTTTTACCAACCATTTTCTTTCTTTAAAATGACATGCGAAATCTTCTACTTTTTTATTCCATTTTCCTTTAACTAATGCCCTTCCTTTTGAACCTACATAAAACATTAGCATATCCCCTATAGCTAGACTCGTTCCTGCGATTAATCCTAAATACAGAGGATTTATTCCCCCTGCTGAAAGGGCAATTAAAAGACTGATAAATGAAATAGAACCTCCTGCAGAAAATCCTCCAAAGAAAGAAACGATAAATGCCAGGATATATCCGTTACGAATACCAATTTTATTTACAATTTTTTCAGGACTCAAAAAATAAAATGTAGTAATAAGCGTTGCTAAAAAGATAATTAATATTAAAAAGAAAATTATTTTTTTGTAATGTTTTTTTATCATTTTCAACTTCCTTATTATAAAATGATTTAACGATTTAAATTATCTTCTAAATGGATAATAAAATATTTTTAATTTAAAGGTCTAAATATCTTAATAGTTTTTGAAACCAATTAACTGGTTCTCTTTTTTCCCAAAAAGCATTCTGACTCCAAAATTCAGGGTCAATAAAATGAATTTTTTGGTCTTTATCTACGATTACATTTGAAGAAGAATTATCTTTTAAATCGAATTGTTTTCCAAATTTTTCTGAATCTTTTTTCCAATGCTGAGTGATTTCTTTGCATGCAGGTGAATTAGGCCCAACTTTTAAACAATAACTTGCAAGGGTCATTCCGTCAATTTTTTCCATGACTATTGCTTTCTGAAATTTTCTTTTTGAAACATCATAAATATTATATAACCCCTTCGGTTGCGGGATTTTTATTCCGCAATTATAAACTTGTTTATGTATTCGATACTCCTCTTCTAAGTTTTGAATGTCCTTAGTTCTTTGAGTCTGATAGTTACCAATTTTTGCTATTAGATTATTATTTGGAGAACAAATTGGAGCAAGGTTTGGCAAATTAGTATTTCTTGAACAAAAAAATTTATCTCCTCGGATTACATATTTAAATGGCAAATCTAAATTTGCTTTACTGGTATCTCCTAGAGATTCTATTTCTTCTAATGTTAATTCTTCTTCTCTTACAAGTTTTCTATATAGGTCTTTTTTGTTTTGCATTTTATTTCAAATTATTTAATTTTCCATAACTCAAAATCTATATAAAAAATTTTATTTGTTCTCCTTTCAATAACAACATTCCTTTCATCTAAATCTTCTGGAATAAAATATTTATTTAATTTATCTTGATTATAATCCATTCTTTTGCTTAATATTCTATAATTTTTAGTCTGCTTCTTGCCTAGTTTATACTTATACTTTAAAAGAGTTTCACCATCAATTTTTTCCATAATTTGACCAATAAAAAATTTTCTTTGTGAAATATCATAAATATTATACAACCCTGAAGGTTTAGGGGCATTAATTCCAATTTGAGAGGAATTATTATAAACTTTTAAGTGTTTTTTGAATTCACTTTCTAAAAAGAATTTAGAGAAAAAAGGGAATAAAAAAGTTAAAAAATTCCTTTCACGACTATTGCTAACTTTTGCTACAAGATTATTTTTTGAAGAACAAATAGTAGCAATATTTTTTAATCCTTCAGAATAAACTGGAGCACCTAAATATTTGTCTCCTCTGATTATATATTTAAATGGTAAGTCTAAATTTGCTTTTCTTGTATCTCCTAAAGATTTAGCTTCTTCTTTGGTTAATTCTTCTTCTCTTACAAGTTTTCTATATAGGTCTTTTTTGTTCATATTTTTGATTAATCTGTTTTTATTTTTAAGTCTTTCTAATTGTATTTACTTTATAAGAGTAACAATTGGGGGGGATGAAATATTACTAAAGGATAATTTTATCAATATCCTTCAGTATATTTTTCCCTAACTTATTTATTTTATAGAATCTAAAAACCCTATCCTCAGGATTACTGCAGATAATTAATTTCTTTTCGGATAATTCTTTAATCGTTCTTGCAGTATGTCCTTTGTACATCTGTGTTAATCTCATTAATTCTGTTTGGCTTCTTTCTTTTTCAAATAATAATTTAAGAACTTCTAATCGCCTTTTGCTTCGTGCAATAAAACTAATTAATTTAGCATCACCCATATACCAAATGAGTAACCAAGATTTATATTGAAGGGTTACCTTCCGAGTTACCAAATATTTATAAAGATAAATATATTATTTATATTATGGGTGAATTTTTGGAGAATTACAAAAAAAATCTTTGTGGTGAATTTAGTTCTTTTAAAAATTCATATAAAAATGGTTTTGAAGAGGATAAATCATGGATTACTAAACATCCTTATTTAATAGCATTTATTCTTTTAATATTAATTGGGCTAGCTTGGAATAACTCTCATGAAAATATAAACTCAAATAAAGAATCTTCTACAGGAGAAAAATATATTGAAGTTATTTCAATACCCGATACTCCAAAATATTCTTTAAAAGAATGTAAAAGATTATGTTTTGAAGTTATTAAATATCCCTGGAATAATTTAACAACAGAAGAAATAATTAAATTTTCTTGTGATTATGGATGCGAAAATGCTTTGCTTTACGGAGATTATGTACTTAAAAAATATATTGATCACTATTATTCATCTGCTGAAAAAATTAATGATATTGAAAATGGTCTTTATGATTTTGAATTAAATAATTGTTTAGATTATTTAGGTAGTACTCAATTTACAAATGATTGTAAAGAAGCAATAGAAAATTATGGTTCTGATTGGAATAAAACTAATTTTGGGATATTTTAATTAATTCAAGAAAAATTAACTTTACCTTTTGGATAATCTCCTTTATTAAGATAAAAAACTTATTTGTTCGACACTTTTCTACTACAAAGACTTCCTAAACCCCTATGAAAATTTCTTTACAAAAAAATTCCCCAATAGCTATCAATCAATTCATAAGCACTAAACTGCACAAGTTCAAAATAATCTTTAACATCAAAACTTTTTAATTCACTTTTATCTGCTTTTCTCATAACTTCTAAAAAGTCTTTTCTTGCTGACTTATGAATAATCAAAGGGGGATAATTTTTAGTAATTAAAATATAATTTAATAACATTCTTCCCGTTCTTCCATTTCCATCCATAAATGGATGTATCTTTTCAAACTTATGATGAAAAATTGTTGCAAGGACTAATGGATGCAATTTGTTTTTATTTTCATTATACCATTTAATCAATAAAATCATATCTGCTTTAACATAAGGTGCAGGAGTTGCTTCGAAATTACTTCTTATTACTCTAACATCAACAGTTCTATACCCTTTTCTGGGATCAATATTTTCTATCAGCTTATCATGAATTTTAATAATAAATTCATGATTTAGTTCTTCTTTTGACGAGATAATCTCAAAAAATACTTTTTCAGTATTTTGCAAATCATAAATTTCTCTGAGTGTTTTATCTTTAGGAGTAAGTCCTTCCTGAAGTAAATTTTTAGCTTCAGCCAAGTTAATTGTATTCCCTTCTATAGATGTTGTATTAAATGCAAATTCTATTAAAAAATTCTTCAAAATTTCTTCTTTAGTCAATTTGTCTTTTTCATTAAAAACTTTATTGTAATGCAATTTGCAGGCTTCAACTTCTTCAAGTTTATCTTTCAGAAATTCATCTTTCTTCAATTTGGAATATTTTATTTTCTCTAAATAATAATTTGATTCAAGAAAAGAATTAAGTGTTTTGTAAGCTTTTCTTATTTCATCTTTATAATCCGGAAGTTTGTTAATATTTTTTTTAACTTCTTCGATTGTATTCCCAAGATAAGCTATATCTTTTGCAATAACTCTTTTTCCTTTTCTTTCAGAAACTCTCAAGTAATAATATAATTTTCCTCCGACTGTTTTTTTATAAATATAAACCATAGTTTAACAAAGAAATAGGCATTTATAAATATTACCCTCTACATTCCACTTTTATACTTGTAGTGGGTAAACCTTGCCATAAAATATTCTTAAATTTAATCAGTGAGATTCGGAGGGGAAATAAAATTATATTCCGAAGGAATATAATATAAAACGCCCCTGAAAGAGTATAAAGTATTTCATTAATAAGAGGTTGTTGTTTAATTTTTGATAATAGTATTATAGTACCGAGTTATTTATAAATTTATTAGTTTATTTTTGTTTCTTCCATTTCTTAAACTTTTTGAATTTAATCAAAAGCACTATTCCAATAATTAATATTACAGCAAAAATAAAATAAAACCCAAAACTTATTCTTATTTTTTTACCTTCTTCATATAATCTCTCCTCCCCACTAATATTCCCTTCTTCAACAGAACTTTGATTATTAAGAATTTCTTTATTAAAAATCTCTTCATGAATATATTTTAAAGTTAAATTAACAAGATTTTTTTCAAGATCTATGCTATTAAGAGTTACTAATAAATCATAATAATTATCTTCATTTACTTCAAATTTTTTTGATTCTCCAACAACCAATGTAGCATTTTGAGGCTCACTTGAGATAGTAATACTAGCAGTTAATGAAGTCATTTCATTTAACATTACATGATGTTCTTTATTCTCAACATTTACTTCAAATCTTGAACCAACTGCTAAATTTGCAGAATAACCTTTTTCAAATTGTTCTTTAGAAAAAATTATTGTAGGGATAGTTGAACCTCCACCACCACTCCCTCCACCACCACCAGAAGAACTTGGTACAGGAGTTTCTTCCCCACTAAAATATAACCCCCCATCAGTGATAGTCCAATTATAATTTGTTATAATATAATTCCTCTTATCACTAGCACTTGAACTATATTTGGAGTTTCCAGCATGAAAGGGAGTATTATTTTTTAAAGATGATAAATTTGCCCAATTAATTAAAATTTCATCATAAATTTCAGTATCTAATGTTGCCCCATAAAACATATTTTCCATACTCTCAACTTTAGAAATATTCCAACTTGAAATATTTCCATTAAAATTAGTTGCATTATAAAACATATTATCCATATTTATTACACTTGAAACATCCCAGTTAGAAAGATCCTGATTAAATGATGTTGCATTATAAAACATATTATCCATATTTGTTACACTTGAAACATCCCAGTTAGAAAGATCCTGATTAAATGATGTTGCATTATAAAACATATTATTCATGTCTGTTACACTAGATGTGTTCCAATTAGAGATATTTCCATTAAATGATGTTGCATTATAAAACATATGATCCATATTTATAACTTTAGAAGTATCCCAATTAGTTAAATTCTGATTAAAAGAAATTGCATAAGCAAACATATACCATGTATCAGATATCTTTGATATATTCCAGTTAGAGATATTACCATTAAAATTAGTTACATTATAAAACATAGCATCAACACCTTCTAAATTTGAAGTATCCCAAGTAGTTAAATTTTGATTAAAAGAAACTGCTCCATTAAACATATTATCCATATTAATTACTTTAGAAGTATTCCAATTAGAAATATTACCATTAAAACTAGTTGCATCACGAAACATATGTCTCATCTCAGTTACACTAGAAACATCCCAATTATTTAGATCTTGATTGAAGAAAGTTAATCCTCTAAACATTGAATACATATTATTAACATTAGAAACATCCCAATTAGAAATATTTCCATTGAAAGATGTCGCACCATAAAACATATTACCCATTTCTACTACGCTAGATGTATTCCAATTAGAAATATTTCCATTAAAATTAGTAGCATCTCGAAACATACTCCACATATTTGTAACATTACTAGATGTTTCATCAAAAAAATTTTCAGTAGTAAAATTTGTAATGTTTTTTGCATCTCTAAACATTTCATACCCGCTTGTAATCCCATCAAGTCCATTGCTAATAGGAGTTAAAATATTTATTAGTGAATCTTCAGTACCATTATAAAAAGAAATTCTCGTAGCATTTCCAATAAGAGAGATATTATATGTATCTGCTACACTATAGGAATGATTAGCAAAAACATAAGAACCATTTAAAGTTTCATTTGAGGCTGAATCTCCCCAGTTTACAGTTATATTAGAAGCATCATATATACCCCAATTGAAATTTTCATTGGGAGACGTTGTCTGAATTTGAAATTCAAACCCAAAAGCAGAGATGAAATTAGCATGAATGAAAAATAATAAAATAAAGAGAGGAATTAAAAAATCTTTCTTAATTAATTTTTTCATATTATTTTAAAAATTTTTATATACTTAAATTTAACCACTAAGATTTATCTGTACTCCTAAGCGACATATGTCGTAAGACCGAAAATTAGTTCGATTATAAAATTTAACTAATTTTCTGAAAAAAGAGGATATAAGAAAATAATTCTTTAAACTCAGAATAAAAGGACATTCATATAATCAATGCAGAAAAATACTTCTAACTAAAAATGGATATGAAGTTCATAATCGAACTTTACAAAGAGGGGATAAAAGACTAAGAAAAACTTCATGGGATCTAAAGGATAAATCAAAAAAACCCAAGACCATTTATACCAGACTTACAAATGATATTGCTAATAAAATTATATCCCTTACAGGAAGAGAATATAAAACGCCCCAACCACAACTCACAATCTCGCACGAAACTTTTCTTATTAATACTTAAATTCTTTCTTGAAAAAATAAGTTTCTACCACGAAATTGTTCGGAATCGAAGGGGAAAAAATATTCTTGAATTTAACCAGTAAGATTCAGAATGAAAATAAAATTATATTCCTTCGGAATATAATATAAAACGCCCCCACCCCGTCCTAAAAAATTCTCTTAGAATTTTTGGGAACATTCAAAAGGCGTTACTTTTGAAGTAATCGAACGGGTAGCACATATACAATTCTGAAGAATTCAATTATATTCATTCGGAATATAATATAAAACGCCCCCACCCCGAATCGAACGGGGATGCCCGTGAAGGCCTCGGTCTCAAGCCGAGTGCAATACCATTATGCGATGGAGGCTTTATTATTTTTTTGCACGAGTAGAGTGCAATACCATTAACTTCAAATACACTGTCTTTTGAAGTCCCTAAGAATTTTTAAATTCTTTGAGTGCGATGGAGGCTTAATACCAAAAAAGAATTTTAACGTTTAAAAACATTATGAAAATAGTCAAAAAAACACAGAAACTTCTCAAGAATAATTAACAAAATACCTTTATAAAAATTCAATTAGATTGTTCTTTTTTCTTAAATAAACCTTTAAATGATTTCCAAAAAGATTTTTTTGGTTCAATAGATGTATTTTCTCCTTCATCAACTGCTTCATATTTGATTTCAGGTTTATCTTTTGAAACATTACTAGCTCTTTCCATTTCTTTAGTTGCTTTTTTTAATGCTTCATCAATCATAAATTTTTGATATCCTTGGGCAACTAAAGTATACTTTAAATCTCTAGGATTATAACCTTTTTTCAAGTTTTTTATGAAATATTCTACAAGATCTTCTCTCATAAAATAATTATATTATAATTGAGTTTAAAAAACTATATGTTTTAGACTATCTAATTAAAATAGGCTTTTGTTCTTCATAAAAATTAATTGCCTGATTAAGTCTGGACTTCGATTCTGCATAAAGAGTTAAAATTTTATCACCTTTATCGACTTTATCTCTAAGATGCACATATAGATAAATTCCTGCAAATTTATCACTTGGGCAACCTGCAACCTTCGCTAAACTACTTATTTTTTTATTTTCAATCAATTTTATCTTTCCGGATTTATATGCATGGATATCTTTTGTGAATATTGGTTTATCACCATTTTTCAGCCTGTTTAAATCACCTTCCTGAGCTTTAATTATATCTTTAAACTTCTTTAATGCTTTCCCGGAGTCAATAATTTCCTTTGCTAAAGCTATTCCATTTCCTTCTTTAGCTTTACCAGTCATCTCTAAAAGTTCACCTGCTAAAAATAATGATTTTTTTTCTAAATCAACAGGTCCTTGTTTTTTTGGGTCTAATATTTGAATAATATCTTTTAATTCTAAAATTGGTCCTATACCATTACCAATTGGTTCATCACCATTTGTTAAAACACATTTTAATTTTTTATGGAAGTGCTTGCCTAAGTATTCAAATTTTTTCTTTAATATATATCCACGAATTTTACTTACTTTAGCATGTTTTCCATACGGAATATCAATCAGGATATATTTACTTCCAAATGCGAGTTTTTTTGCGAGAATAGAAGCTAATAATTGAGCTTCAGGGTCAATTTTCAAATCTTTTTCAACTTTAATTATTTTTGAATCTGCGGGAACCATTCCAAGTGAACCACCCCAGATTAAACAAGCACCTGTTTTTTGAATTATTTTTTTTACTTCTTTAAAATTAAAATCGACTCTTGCAATTGATTCTATTACATCTGCAGTACCAGCAGCACTGGTAATTGCTCTTGATGAACTTTTAGGGATTATCAGACCTGCTGCTGCACAAATTGAAACAACTATTGGGGTTGTTCTATTACCGGGGATTCCTCCAATACAATGCTTATCAACAACAAATTTACTTCTTAATTTTAAACGATTGCCTGTTCCGGAGATTGCTTCGATTAATGAGATAGTTTCTTTAAGATTCATTCGATGTTGATACATTCCTGAAACAAATAAAGCAAGTTCACTATCAGTTAAAGAATTATTAACTACATCGGCAATAATTGCATGAATTTCAGACTTTGAGAGCTTTCCTCCATTCATTTTCTTTTTAATAAAATCAAAACTTTTAGGAGGACTCGCTAAACTTACATCTATTTTTTGACCGATACGTAATTTAAGACGTTGTTTAATTTCAGAAGAAGTTGCAACTTCATCTTCTTTGACTAATTTATCAGTTAAATCAATTATTGTTACTAATGTTTTAGGATGTCTTGATAAAGTTTTAATTTGAATTCTATCCTGAAGTTGCACACCCATTTTTTCTGCAGTTTTATGATTTAACATTGCAACAGGCAACCCTGCAGACCATCTCAAAAGTTTTACTTTTAATTTCATTTTCTCACCTTTTTAATTTATAAATTAAAATTCTTTTTATAGTTTTCTTAAAATTAAGCTTGCTGGATAAAAATTCCAGATGTCTTTCTATTCCTATAAATTTCAAGAATAATTAATAAATAAGATAAAATCAAAGGTCCTAAAATAAACCCTAAAATTCCAAATAAAAATGCACCACCAACCATTCCAATTAAGACAATTGATGAATGTAAATGGGTTTTCTTTGATACTATCATAGGCCTTAAGAAATTATCAATTGTTGAAGCGATTAAACCAAATAAGGTTATTCCAAGAGCAGATGTAGCATCTCCGGTTATATAGAGATAAATCACCACTGGAACCCAAATAATTACTGGTCCAAGAAGAGGCATTATACTTGCAATACAAGCAAATAATGTTAAGAATAAAGCGTTAGGAACTTGAAAGATAAAAAGACCAATACCTACAAATATTCCTTGTAAAAATCCGATTATAACTTGTCCATAAAGAACCGAAGAGGTAATATCTTTTGAATATTTGAACAATTTTGTTTCAACATCCTTTGAGAAAGGCAAAAGACTTTTAATATAATCAGCTAATTCTTCTTTATCTCGTAAAATAAAAAAGAATGAAAATATTACTACAACAAATTGTAAGAATAATGTTGGAAAATCGACAATTAACTGTGAGAAAAAATTTGTTAAGTAATTAGCCATACGTGAAACAAATGATTTAATTATAGAACCAATTTCTTCTGAAAATTGATCTGAAGCAAATAAAGATGGGAAGATTTTTTTTAATGGGGCAACAAAATCCATTTGCTGTGAAGCTAAGTAAACTTTGACAGACTGATCAATAAATATTGGAGCAAGAAACCAGAAAGGTAAAACAATTAAAGAGATTAATAAAATACAAATTAAAAATGCGGAGATATTTTTTAATTTTGTAACTTTGTAAAGCCATTCATATACCGGACTAAATACAAATGCTAAAATTAAAGCGACGATTATCGAGATTAATATTGGTTTAATTAATAAAAAAGATAAAACTAATAATCCCAAGACAATTACTGTCGCCATTACTTTTCGAAGATATATATCGTCCATTTTATTACTTAAAAGTAAGTTTAAATTTAAAAATCCTTCTATTAAATAAATCTTTTAAAAAAAAATCAAATTTCCCTAATATTTCTTTTGAACCAGAATATTTGAAAAACTTAAAAACCGTCAATCAAAAGAAACATACAGAAAAATAAGATTTCTCTAATCTTTCTTTTGAACCCCAAAATAATTGAAAAACTTAAAAACCGTCAATCAAAAGAAACATAAAGTGAAATCTTTTAGAAAAAAATCAAATTTCCCTAATATTTCTTTTGAACCAGAATATTTGAAAATGGTAATTCAAAAGAAACATATAAAAAGGTGTGGCACATTATAAATAGTTATAAACTTTTTGACAAATTATTTTAATTTTGGATAAAAATGGAAGATATCATTCAGGAAAAAATTAGTGCAGATCATTTATTATATGTTAGCTTAAAATATACTAAAACATGTGATGTTATTATTAATTTAATTTTTAGATGGAGACGTATGATTGATGTGAGTATTGATGCATT
>DATDUI010000022.1:0-4687 GCA_035290465.1 Candidatus Nanoarchaeia archaeon
GAGCTTTTATCAATCTTTTTATTCATTGGTTACTAAAAGTTACTTTTAATTACTTATTATTACTATTAGTAACTTTAAGTAACTATATAAATATTTGTAAATTCATTAATATTGATTCTTAAATTCCTCTTTAATCTTTGATATTTGCCTAATTTTAAGAACGATTATTATAATTAAGATTAATAGTATTAGTATTATTAATACTTGCCATAATTTAATATCTAATTTATATGGTTCTTCAACAATACATCTAAATGGACAAGGTCCGCCACAATCAATTCCATCTTCACCTTGATTTTGTATTTTATCAGAACAAGTTGGGCATGCTGGGCATGCACCACCACAATCTACTAATAATTCACATAATCCTCCATGGCAATTTTGAATTCCATCATTACATCCGGGATTAAAAACATATTGACAACTTTCCATTTCATTCGGTTTTTTATAAGTAGTACTGCAATTATTAATATCTACACATGTTCTAGTATGTATTCCGCAATCTATTCCAAATAAATATTTTAATGAGCAATTATTGACAACATCTCTATAATCCTTGCCGGATAAAATCCCTAAATTTAATGATGTATTTAAGTCCTGACAAACCTGCCAAAAACCACATGCCCATTTTTCTTCACATCCTGGTGAACCTCCCCCTCCTCCGCCTCCACTATCTCCGACTGGTGGAGGATTATCTATGCAAGCAGTAACTGTAACACCTACAACCCATTCTAATGAATCGGTTAATTCTCCGTCAGTAATATCGACCCTCACAGTATGGTTCCCTTCAACTCCACAACTAAAAGTATATCTAAATTCATCTGAAGAATTTCCTGTATCATACTCTTTAAGTGAATTATCAACATACCAATATGCATCAGGGATTGTATAATCAGGGTCATATTTAGTAATATTAAAGTAAATTTCGTTTGTTCCTTTATTTCCAAAATAAAGCTCTTCGGGATAATAATCAATGATTGTAGGGGGTCTGTTTGCATTAGTAACTGTTAAACTAAAGTTTTGGCATTCTGTTATTGCACTTCCGTCTTGATTACATAAGCTGATATTCTCATGAGTATTAGTAAGACCAATATCCGTTGTGCATAATGTTAAATTATGCACCCCTAAGTCACTAACATCAGCAGTATAATTCATATATCCTGTATTGTTGATATTAAATAAATTTGGCTCTCCAATAAATGTTAAATCAAAAGTTAAATTTCCTGAATTTTGATTACCACTTTCAACATCATCAACTTCTAATTGATAATTAAATGTGCTATTTTCCCCGCTTGTCCATATGGTTTGAACCCCGATATTATCCATATCAGGATTATTATTTATCTCGATAATTGTAATGTTTGTTTGATTTGTATCAGCATATTCTCCATCTGTAATAGATAATGTTTCAAGATATGTTTTTGAACCAACATTAACTCCTCCCAAATAACTTTTTGTTAATATGACCGAAATAATTACTGAATTAATCTCTTCTTCTCCCTCCATGGAATTTGGATCTAAAAAGAAAGGATTTTTCGGAGAAATATCCAGCAAAATAAAATCTTCGTCGATATCATAACCTCTAAATTCATAATTTATTCTGTCTTCTTCACATACATAAAGAGATGAATTAATAGGGTCCAGTATCGGTGCAGAATTTGGAACATTAACAAAAAAAGTAACATTTTTTTGAAATACTGTGCCTGTAATTGATTTATTAGCAGAAACAGATAATTTATTTCCCCATCTATTTGCATCAAAAGTGATATTTGGTGTAAAACTGACTCCATAATCTGTAATTATATCGTGTTTTAAATCATAAAGAGTATACCACCATGCATCCGGTGTGAAAGTTGCTGAGACATTCAAATCTAAAGTATAATTCTCCCCGATGCTAAAATTATAAGTTGTATTTTGCGGGCTATCAATGTAAATCGTTTCATTTGGTTCAAGAATCACAAAACCAACTGTCGCAGTAATTCCTGCACCTGTTAATTTATAATTAGAGATGGAATAATCTAAAAATATATTTATTCCTGACAGTAAAACAAAAATCATAATTGAAATTACCAAACTCTTTTTCATATAATAATCAATATAATCCCCTATAAAAACTTAACTTTGCTTAAAAATCTCTTTTAATAATTACTATTATTTCTCCGGAATATTCTCCATAACTTGCATTAATATTATTGTTTGCTGAGATGTAAAAAGTTTTAGTTTCATTTATTCCTATATTTGAATTTTGTTCAAATATTAAAAGTTTAGAAATATTTCCTCTGGGATCAAAATAAATTTTTATTGGAAAATTATAATCATTTTTAATAGTAAAACTTCTTCCCATACTTGTATAATTATCAATTCTTCCAAGGGTGAGTGTTGTAGAATTAAGATCAAATCCTGGAGTATCCCCAATTATTACACTAGTTTTGATAATTTTTGTTTCTAAAATTGAATATTTGGCATATGATAATGTTATAAATAAAATTAAACTTAAAAAGAATATTAGTACAACTAAATAAATTTTAAAATTATTTTTTAGATGATTTGTTACCTTTTTTATCATTTTTCTTTTTTATAATTAATATTGTAATTATTATAATCATAACGATTATTAAAATTATCGCTCCAATTATTGCTATTAATGTTACATTTAGTTCAGATTCTTTAATAAATTGAACAGAAACAACTTTATTGGATGTTTTGCTCATATCGGCTGTTCCATAATAAACCATTGTTATATTAGCATTATATGTGCTTTCTATAAAATCCGAGGTATCAAAAAAACCTTCAATAGTTTTTTTCTCCCAAGGAGATAATGATGTTGGAGATGTCTTAAATTCTGTTATTTTTCCTGATTCATTAAAAAAATCTACCTTAGCATATGCATTTTCAATATTATTATTCCAACCACTTTCAATTTCAATCTCAAATCTTTTAACTCCCCCTAAAAGAATTTTATCAGTATGATTAGTTATTTCAATTGTTAGTTCTCCAATTTTAAAATCAACTTTTGAGGTTGCTATTACCCCATAATCAATTATTGCATTTGCTTGATAAGTTCCAGGATTATAACCAACAGTTTCAAGAGTTTTTTTTAGTCCAATATTCTCTTGACTTTTAATTAATCTATTAGTAAAATAAAGTGTTTCAATGATTTTATCTTTTGAAGAAATTTCTATTCTTGGGCTTACTTCTACGTCTTCTGTACCTTTACTTGTTAAACTTAATTCGAATTGGATTGGTTCATTTATATTTGCATTTTCCCCGACTAAACTTGCTTCAATATATCTTCCAGGATAAGGTACATTAATTATTATTGCAACTTTAATTGTTACTGAAGTTCCTACTGTTCCCTGAATTAATTCCGGGTCAACTTTTTCTTTTACTCCGATATAAATTAAATGTCTTCCTGGAACTTCAATTTTTTCTGGCAAGTCTAATAATACAACAAAATTTCCTCCGCCGGTTAATTTTGTTTTACTCAATTCAACATATTCTGCTAAATCTCCTTCGACAAAAACTTCAAGTTCCATATCTTGCGATACTCCAAATGCTTTGTATTCGATACTTCCTTTCAAATTCGGTTGAAAATTATATTCTTGTTTTGCAGGACTTACACCTAATGCAGAAATACTTGTAATTATCGCACAGCTAATAATTAAGAAAATAAATATTATTTTATATTCGCCTCTCATTTAAATTTAAAGTAAAATATTGTTTTTATAGTTTCCTTTTATTATACTAATATCTTCGTATAAAAATAAAATTAGGGAAATCTTTAAGAAAAAAATTTCACTTTATTATAATCCGATTTCGGAATAAAAAAATCCAGAAGATTAAAAAATAATTTTTAAGGAACTACAGCGGCAGTAGCTGTGATAACTGTACCCTTAACTCCTGCAGTAGCATCATTAGGGATAACTAATCTTAAATCAATTTCTAATGAATCCATTGTTGATTCCCAGCCCATATTTGTGCAAGCTACTTGCATTGTTGTATCAACCGCTGGATATGATGAAATATTTATTCCGGGGTCACAAGTTTTACTTGTGTCATTGTTAGTAACATTCCATTGGAATGCGGGTGTTGTTCCTCCAACAAATGTTGCTGCATTTTTATCTGCAGAAAGATTTAATGTAACATTATTATTACCAATATTTTCTATTGTCAATCCGTTTGAAACTGTATTAAATCCTGTTGTTCCAACCATTGTTCCATTAGTTACTAATGTTGCTGATGTCGCATTAGCATTAACATACCCCGAACCCCAATCAATAAGATCTAAAGTAAAATTAACACTAGCAGTAGATTGAATAGTTAAATTAGCTGTACCAGTATCAGTTGCATAACCTGTTAAACTTTGAATATCTCTAAACTTATCAATTGTCGTCATTAAATTAACAAATGCGAATCCAACTGCAATGATTGCTACAATCATTAAAGCATTATCTAATTTAATATTTTTATTATTAGCTTTCATTGTCCTTCTCCTGTTTCCATTACCGGAGTTTGTTCAATAGTTAATTGCACATTTCCATTTTGCGTTTCAGGTGCAATTTGAGTTTTAATATCTTTAGTATTCCAAGTAATCGCAATAGAACTAACTGAAAGTACGATTGTAATAATCAATAAAATCGCAATGATTGTTTGTTTTTCCATATAACCTCTTTAAAGTTAAATAAAA
>DATDUI010000023.1:0-5929 GCA_035290465.1 Candidatus Nanoarchaeia archaeon
AATTCTTCCGGGGGTTCCGACGATTATATCTGCTTGCGGGATGTTTCTTATCTGTGCGTTTATATCTACTCCGCCGTAAATTGCGTATGTTCTTAATCTTTTATTATTGGAGAATTTTTTTATTGCTGATGCTACTTGGTCTGCTAATTCTCTTGTTGGGGTTAAGACTAATGCCTGAACATTTTTGTTTGGTTTTATATTTTGGACTATTGCTGAGGCAAATGCTAAAGTTTTTCCACTTCCTGTTGATGAACCTCCGATTATATCCTGTTTAGCTAATGCTAGTGGGATTGCTTGCTCTTGTATTTCTGAGGGTTCGCTAAATCCTTCTTGTTCTATTATTTCTAAGAGATCGTTACTTAATCCTAGTTCTTTGAATGTTTTCATTTTGAATTTATTTATGAATAATTTTTAAAATTGATTCATTTGTTTTAATTAATAATTTGTCAAGAATTGTTTCTTGAAATTTAAGTCTTGCGAGACATTAATCTCAAGACTTATCACATTAGTAATATTATTTGATGATATCTTCGGTTTATAAACTGTTTGTTTTTGAGAACACAGTCCGAAAAGTAAATAATGTCCGAGAACTGTCCGAATAGAAAAAATTAAGAATATCCTATTTTAATAAGATAAATGAAATGTTCTAATTGTGATGGTAAGAATCTTGATATTTCTATTGAGATAAATTGTCCAAGATGTAAAGGGATTTTATGCAAGAGAATTAATTCAAGTTGGTTTTACTGTTTAAACAAAAATTGTGAAGTTAATGCAGTAAGATTTAATCTTATTTGTCCTAAGTATAAGATAAGATGCTTGGGTTGTTATGAAATGACTAAAAAACCACATTGATTGTATTTTAATATAATTATTTAAGAGGTGTCCAATAAATCCACATAATACAAATTGTTAAAAACTCAGATTTATAACAAAATTTATGACTTTTGATTGGCTTAAAGACCCCCAGTGGATTATTGCTATCGCAACATTTATTGCAGTTTTGGTTGCATTATTTAAAGATTGGATTTCAGATGGGATAAATAAGCCAAAAATTATATTGGGTCTGAGGAATAAAGAACCACATATTGTTTGGGATTATTCTTATGGAACAATAAAAAAATTGTTTCGTATTAAAATAATAAATAAAGGAAATACAGTTGCTAAAAATTGTTATGTTAAAGTCCTTTCAGTTTTTCCTCAACCAAAAGAAAAATTCTTTGAACCAGATAAATTAAAATGGTCAAGTGCCCCTTTAAATATGGAATATCGTTATGAAAGTCTCCACAATCAAGATATTTCTCAATTAGTCCCGATACATAGAGAACATATAGATATTTCTCCAAAAGGAGGATGGGAGTTTTGTGATTTATTTAACTGTATACTTGGTGATGACCATATCAATTTTGTCTCTTCTGGTATGAGAAGATTTTTAGCTTGGGAGAAGACTTATTTTGTTACAATAGAAATCTGTGGAGAGAATATAAAACCTAAAAAGGCAACTTTTAAAATTTCTTATTTTCATGATACTCACAAAACAAGAATTGATTGGGTTAAGAATATTTCCCAATAATCGTAATATTATAAACTAAAGCTTTTAGCAAGAGTTCAACATGTAAAGCAGTCTCTTTTTTGGAACGAAGCCAGTTAATATTTTTTCTCTTTATTGCAGAAAAAATTCCTTCAACTAAAACTCTAAATCTATAAGTTTCATGCCAAACATTTTTTTGTTCTTTCCACATCTTTACACTTTCTTTCCATAAATTACTCTTAGCATGTTTTTCAGTAGTCTTCACTCTAAAATCAATAAAAGCCTCCGTCATTCCAAGTTCTTGACATAAAGCAGAATTTTCTTTACTCATATAACCAGAATCAGCGATTAGAGTTTTAATGTTAAAACCATTTTTCACAGGAGGTCTAACAAGGTCTTCAAATAAAGGACAGTCATGCCTTTCTCCAACTGTTGCTTTTGCACAGCAAATAATTCTGCTATTTTTTAAACAAGAAATATGAAGTTTCCTTGTTTCTTCAAAATTTACATTTTTATTATTAAATTATTTTTTTAGAATCCTATCGTCGTCCTTCTCTTTCTTTTAATTTTTTCATTAAATAATAAGCTCCACCAAATACAATAACTCCCGGAATAAATGTAATTCCTGCAAATCCTACTGATGTTGCAATTATCCCTGCTCCGATTGTTCCTATTGTTCCAACTCCGACTCCTTCGAGAATATGGCTTATTTCAGAAACCTTTTTTTCAATACCTTTTTCTAAGGTATCAATTTGCATAATTATTTTTCCATCTTTAAGGACTCTAATTTTTCTATCTTCTTCAGATAAAATAAATGATACTGTATCTTTGTGTATTGATGCACTTAATCCTGCTGAGTGTCTTGTTCCAAAATTTTTTAAAACTTTATTAGCATGAATTTTTACTCCGTATGCAATCATATCTCCTTTTTTGTTTAGTATAATTGCTCCGTCCATTAAAGCTAATGATTCAAGTAATTTTGGATTTTTAAGAATATTAAAACTTGGAACTGTTTGCTCAACTAACGGCTTGTATTTTAGATTTTTATTTTCTGTAACAATTATTAAGGCACCTTCGCCTCTTTTTGAGATTTTTAAACAAACTTTAATTATTTCTTCGTCTAATCCTTCGCTAAAACTTTTTGGCATATTAATATATATATTAATGCGCTTAATAAATTTTGCGGATGATATATTCATCTATTAATTCTTCAGAATTTTTTTGCTATGCAAAAAGATTATATTAATCTTTATTTATTTGATGGATGTAAGTTTTAATTGAAAAAAATCTAAAAATAGAAGAGTGAAACAAAATTATCTTTTCCTTTCTTGAAGTAAAATATTATCGGTGTTATCAAATTCTGCTTTATGTGTTCAAATCACAATTTCTATTCTTATTTCTTATCTCCGGATTTTTCAATCAGAATTAACAGAAATGAAGTATTCTCTTTTGCTTTTAATGAATGAATTGCATTTTCTTCCATATGAATAAAAACTCCTTCCAACATCTCTATATCCTTTCCATGAAGGTTAAAAATTCCGTTCCCTTGAACAATATATATAATTCCTTGTTTTGTTGAAGTGTGTTCTGATATTTTAGTCCCAGAAGCCATACAAAATAATGTGCAGTCAATCTTATCATTTTTGAAAATCTCTTTACTTAAAACTCCTTGTTTAGGATATTCAATCATTTCTAAAATCTGCTTTTCATAATTCATCTTTTTGTCACCTCTTCAGCAAATTTTTCAAATCTTTCAATCTCTTTTTTCTTAGCAAAATTTATTTTCTTAAATTTTTCAAGCATTGTTTTTTGAACTTTTTCACTTAATGTTTCATCAGCCATAGGATACAGGATATTATCTTCCTTGGATATATGTTCTCTAATTAATTGAATATAATTCTTTGCACCTTTAATTAATTTATTTTTATTTTTTTCATTCATTCCGGATTCTATCATTTTGACACTTTTTCTTCCTTCATCATGCTCAAACAACATTTGTTTTATTGGGTTGCAATGCACCAATCCTTCTTCTGCGCATTTATTAAACTCTTTGAATAAAATATCTTCTTCTTTTGCATGATGAAATTTGTCTGCATAGTTTCTGATAAAATCAATAATCTTTGCAAAAAAAGTTGCGTTAATATTTTTATTTTTTAATTGAGTAATTTCCAACTCTAAAGCATCAACTACTTTTAAGATATATTCATGTTCTTTTGATAATATTTCTGAAGTTTCTGAGTTGGTTTTCATTGACATCCTTTTCTTTTACATACCTTACAATATTTTTTAACATGTTTTTCTACAATATTTAATAAGGGGATAATAGTATCTTTATTCAATGAATAAATTCTTTCCCGACCATTATTTTTAACTTCAATAAAACCGCATTCGAATAATGATTTTAGGGCATGTGAAACTTTACTTCTTTCTTGGTTAAGCTGTTTTGATAATTCTGTTACACTTAGTGACTTCTCTTTTAGCTTTGTTATAATATCGACTTTTAATTTAGTTCCAAGAGTTTCAAAAAATAAATAACATTTGTCTTTCATATGTGAATTATAATTCACGCATATTTATAAATCTTATTGATTCGATTCTTCTAAAAAATCCTTGAAGAATTAAAAAAAGAAGAAAAAGAAGACACTTAACGAAGAACTTAATATTGAAACTTTAAGTCAATAGAATTGCCTAAAATAATTAATGAGGTTGTGGAGAATGAGAATATATTCATTATAAAGTTTATTGTGATAAATTTGTTATTAATGGGTAATAAATATTATTTATCCCAAAATGTTGATAAGGTTTAAATAGATTTTTTAGTCTTTAAAGTTATTCAAAAATGAATAAAAATACTGAACCTTTGTCCAGTTTGAAAGTAAGAGATTTAGATATAAATAGTATACGAGCAATTGAGGGTATCTCTATAAATCCTTTATTTTGTATTGAATATGGTTCTCGAAAAAAGGAGAGTGATATAGATCTTTTTTTAGTTGATAATAATATTCCTATTGCTAAAAGTATATTCAGTAATAATTATGATTTAATGCAAATAGAAAAAAGAGATTTTGAGTATCGATTTGCAAATCGAGATATTGAATTAACAGAGCCGATTTTAACAGGTAAATTGCTTTTCGGAAATCAAGAATTCATTGATACAGCAATAAAATTTTTAAATAATACTTCTCCTACAAAAGGATCTTTTGATTATATTTCAAAAAGAAGTATTGAGACTTTTCTTCAAGCAGAGTCTTATTATTCTTTCGGTAAATGTGAAATTTTTAAGGAATCTTTTATGATTGGTGAAGATTTTAAAATTTTGTCAAGTAAAATTTTTGATAAAAAATTAGAATTTGATTCTTTACCGTTAGAGAAATCTCTTTCAATATTATCCTATTCTTTGAGTTATTTGTCTTCATTGAAAAGATATCAAGATGGAGAAGGGATTGTAACATTTAGAAATCTTTTAGAAAATCCAAGAAATGATGCAGAGAATTTATTAAAAGATGTTAGATCTTATTTTAAATCTGCAAGTAAAAAGAAATCGCAATTATCCTTTCAAATGATAGATTATTATTTTGATGTTTCAAAAAATTTATTAAAAAAGGAGTTGTTAAAATAAAATGACTTGTACTTTAGAGCCACTAGTTTCTTTTCAAGGTTTAAATCTGTCTAGTTCTTCATCGCCAAAGTCTTTAGATAAAATTATCTTTTTTACGCAACCTTCTGAATCAATTCCAGAATCTTTTTTGGCTTCTGCAACTCCAAAACCTTTGTATAGACTTAATTTAAATTCTATTACCCCAGAGAATTTTAGTTATGAAAAATCTGTTGAGTCATTTGAATCTTCTGCAACTCCAAGGTCTTTATCGGAAATATTAGGAAATCTTTCTAATTCTCCTTTACCGAATAATACCATTTCTGATTATGAAAAGTTTAAATCTTCTGCAACTCCTAAGCCTTGGGAGAGGGTTGTAAAAAATCTTTTAAGTCAAAATTTTTCTTTTTCTGAACAAAAATCTGAGATTGGTTTTGATGAAAAAAAATTGCCTGCAATAAATTTAGACTTAAATTGTGCTGGAATTGGTGGAACTAATGGTTATCAAAATTTGCCTCAAGAGAGTTTATTTATGGAGAATCATTTATTGAAACAAACAAGAGAATTAATGGAAGATTTTAAAATTAATCCTAATTTATTGAAAGGAATTGATTTGGTTGATGGTAATAGGAATGATGATGACAATGATGTTGGTTTAGGTGGTGCATATGATTGGGCAGAAAAAAGGCTTAAAATTTCTCCATTTCCTATAAAGCCTCACGATTCTACTAATTATGAAAGGTTTGTCTTTGATAATGTTTTGTCACATGAAATGGGGCATGTTAAGGCTGTGGAAAAGTTTGGAA
>DATDUI010000024.1:0-10029 GCA_035290465.1 Candidatus Nanoarchaeia archaeon
GTTATAAAATTTGTGATTTTTCAAGATAAAAAGCTTTATAAAGTAGGAAAATTAGATAATTTTGAAGACGGCCATAATAGGTTGGAAATACCTGTTCCCATCCCGAACACAGAAGTTAAGCTTCCTATGTTAATGACTGTAGTGCCCGACAAGGTGCAAACTCATTAAGCTGTCTTTCATTTTCTTTTAAAATAAATTTAATGTAAGTTTTGCATCAATAACCTCTCTGGGCATTATTTCAGAATATTCATAATATTTTTTTTCCATTAAAGTATATTCTCTTAATATCTTTTGAGCATCTTCTTTCTCGAATGGATTTAATTCTTCAAATGGATTTTTCACAAATCTTGTTCTCAATTCTAACGGGCTGATATCTTTCATCTCTTCTAGTGTCATTCCAATTTTCTTTCCTATATTCTCAAAATATTTTTGTAAATTATTCATCTTCTCAATAACCCAAAGGTCTTTTAAATATTTAATCTCTATAAAAATATGAAAAAAATTTCTAAGCCTCAAATTCAAAAAGATATCCAAGAATTCTTCATAAATATTAAAGAAAAAACTCCAAAAGAAATTAAAAAAATAAAACGTCTGGCAATGAAAGATAATATAGCATTAAAAGAATTAAGAAAAGCTTTTTGTAAAAAATGTTTAAATCCTTATAATAATCCTAAAATAAGAATTAAAAATAAAATTAAAACTATAGTTTGCAATAATTGTAATTATATTTCAAGATATAAATTAAAATAAAATTATGATTTCTTAAACTTACTAATAAGTTTAATCAAATCTTGTTGCCCTAAGAAAACTGATCTGCAACACATTCTATTTAATCCCATTTCATCTAGAACTTTCTTTGAATCTTCGCCGTCTTCCTTAACTCTTCTCTTGTATTCTTCCCAAAGTTGAGCAATCGGTTTTCCACATGCAAAACATCTAATCGGAATTATCATAATATTATTCTTCTATCTTAGTTTTTAAAGCTTACGATATTGGATTTTTAGAATCGACCCTCAAAATTTTTCTGGGTTAAAAAAATTTATAAATAAACAGATCTTCAATTATTTATAAATTTTTAAATTTTATTTTGATAAGATTTAAAAATAAATTATAATACCTAAAATTAAGAAAAATGGCAAAACCAATCAAATCTGTTCAAACATTAACTGGAAGTGAAGCTGATTTATTTTTAAAAAAAATGATTTTCGTAGAAAGAAGTAAAGTTACTTTAGAACAAAAAAAGATGGCAGAAGATATTAAAAAAAATATTGGTTTATTATCTGTCTGCTAAAGTTTTAATAAATGGAAGTATATCCATATACATCGGGGTTTCTCTATCATTTCTATTTTTATAAATTTCAAATCCCATTTTTTTATAAAAATGTAACGCATCTTTTTTTGGGTCTGAATTTCTTTTTGCATCAAGATAAATAAAACGGCATCCAACATCTAAACTTAATATAAACGCTTTATTTATTGAAAACTGTATTAATAAAGTTCCTAAACCTTTTTTTAGATATTTATCCTTTACACATAATCTGCATATTTTTAACGCAGGTAAAGATTTGAAATTTATCCCTTTGTCTTTAAATTTTTGTGATAATTCAGAATTTATATTATTTAATTTAACGTAATCTGGTGTTAAAGTTATATATGCAATTAATTCGTTTGTTTGTCTTAAAAACCAAAGATAAGTTGCGGAGATTCTCCTATCTTGCTGGTTGAATGCATCTTCAATTAAGAAATCTACCAAATCTTGTTCATCGGAATTAAAATCTTTTAAAATTTCTGCATGGACTTTTGACAATTTTTCAATTCTCAATTCTTCAGGTTTTATCTTATCCTCCCCTTTTCTGAATAAATTCATTAAAAAATAAAAGATTAAATAATTTTAAACTTTTAGTTTACATTATTCGGTCTTTAATTAATGACTCAATTTAAAAATCTAAAAATATAAAATATTTTTAATTTTTGCAATTTTTATTCGTACAAAACTTAAAATATAGAAACCCTTATAAACCCACATTTTCTACTTTATTCATTCCAGGGTAAGAAACTAAAAAATGTTTTCCGCTAATATATTAAGAAATGGTAACAAGAAAATCACCGAGAAAAGGAAGCTTGCAGTTTTGGCCGAGAAAAAGGGTCAATAAGTTCTTACCTAGAGTAAACTGGAATGTAGTTAATTCTGTCGGAAAAAGTTTAAAGGGTTTTATTGGATATAAAGCTGGAATGGTTTCTCTTTATGTAAAAGATAATACTAATGATTCAATGACAAAAGGAAAAAATATTGCTGTGCCATCAACAATTTTGGAATGCCCCGGCATGAAAATTTATTCTGTTCGATTCTATAAAGATAATAAATTAGTTACAGAGGTTTTATCTGAAAATTTTGATAAAGAATTAAAAAGAATAGTAAAATTACCTGGGAAGAAAGATGGTAAAAAAATTGATGATGTTAAATCTGAAGAATATAATGACATAAAAGTTATTTGTTATTCACTTGTAAAAAAGACTGGTTTAAAGAAAAAACCTGACTTAAGTGAAATTGGTATTAAAGGAAGTCTTGAAGAAAAAATGCACTTTATTAAAGAAAAAATCGGAAAAGAAATATCAATTATCGACGTTTTTGGAAAAGGAGAATTAGTTGATTTACGAGGACTAACAAAAGGTAAAGGTTTATCTGGTCCGGTAAGAAGATTTGGAATTCAATTAAAAAATCAAAAATCTGAAAAAGGTAGAAGAAGACCGGGAAGTTTAGGTCCATGGCATCCGGCAAGAGTTATTTTCAGAGTCCCAATGGCAGGACAATTAGGAATGTTCACAAGAGTTGTTTATAACAACAAAATTCTTGATTTAGGAAAATCAGAAGGCAAGTTTAAAAATATAAAAAATTATGGTGACGTAAAGACTGATTATATTATTGTTAAAGGATCTGTTCAAGGACCTGCAAAAAGACAATTATTAATTACAGCTCCTTTAAGAGAGACAAAAAAAACTAAAAAGAAAAATTATGAATTAATAGAAATAAGATGAAATCAAATATTTTAGACATAGAAGGAAAGAAAAAAGGAACAATCGATTTACCAGTATGTTTTGATCAAACTGTTAGAGAAGATTTAATCGCTAAAGTTCTTGAATCAAAAAAAATCAAGCAACCTTATTCTCCAAGTCCTGTTGCAGGTCAGCAAGCTTCAGCAAGTGGTATTATACAACACCGAAGAAAAGTTTGGAAAACTGCATATGGAAAAGGTATCTCAAGAATCCCCAGAAAAATTATGTCAAGAAGAGGTTCGCAATTTAATTGGATTGGAGCAACTGTTCCAAACACACGAGGTGGTCGAAGAGCTCATCCACCAAAAGTCGTTTCAATGATAAATACTTTAAAAATAAATAAAAAAGAAATGAAGATGGCATTAATGTCAGCATTAAGTGCAACAATCAATGCAAAAAATGTCATCAAAAGATATTTAAGTTTAAAAGATAAAAAAGTTGAAGGATTGCCTTTCATCGTAGAATCAAGATTTATTTCATTAAAAACAAAAGAATCATTATCTTCTTTAAAGAAAATTTTAGGAGATTTATATCCTTTAGCAATACAGAAAAAAACAATTAGAAGCGGAAAAGGAACAAGAAGGGGAAGAAAATATAAGAATAACGCCGGATTATTACTGGTTCTTGGAAATGACGAAAAATACAAAACAACTGCTTTTGATGTAATTAATGTAAAAACATTAAGTGTTAATCATTTAGCAGAAGGTGTTCCGGGAAGATTAACTCTTTACACTGAAAATGCAATTAAAGATTTAGGAGAAAAATTTAAATGAAACCAATTGTAACTGAAAAAGCTGTAATGATGATTGAAACTCAAAATATTTTAACATTTGTATTCGACCAGCGAAAAGGCAAAGAAGAAATAAAAAAAGAAATGGAAGATTTATTTGATATTAAAATAGAAAAAATAAGAACTTTGATTCGTGGCAATAAAAAATATGCTTATATTAAATTAAAAAAGGATTTCCTTGCAATTGACGTTGCAACAAAATTAGGATTAATGTAAAATGGGTAAAAGAATTATTTCACGAGCAAGAGGAAAGGGAAGTCATACTTATAGAGTAAAAAGAAGAGCATTCAAATATAAATTGCAATATCCGGCAAGTTTAGAAGGAGAAGGAACTGTTGTAAAATTATTTGGTTCCCCTGCTCATACAACACCACTTGCAAAAATTATTGACGATAAAAAAGTAAATTTTTATATCCCCGCATTTAAAGGAATGATTGAAGGGCAAAAAATTAATTTTAGCGGATCAGAGATTAAAGACGGTAATATCTTTAAATTAAATGATATACCTGTAAAAACCAAGGTTTATAATATGGAATCTCGTCCCGGTGATGGTGGGAAATTCGTTAAAACTGCCGGAACTTGTGCGATAGTAAATCGTGTTATCGGGGATTTCGTGTATATTGTTATGCCCTCAAAGAAAGAAAAAAAATTCAATAAAAATTGTCGGGCAATAATCGGAACTGCTGCAGGTGCTGGAAGATTAGACAAGCCAATCCTTAAGGCAGGTAAAAATTATCATATTAAAAAAGCAAAAAATAAATTATATCCAAGAACATCAGCTCTTAAGATGAACGCAATTGATCATCCGTTTGGTTCAGGTAGAGGAAAGAACATCAAATCAAAGGTTGCAAAAAGAAACGCACCTAAAGGAAGAAGAGTTGGATTATTAAGGCCAAGAAGAACAGGTAAACAAAAATAAAATGACAGAAAGAATGATATATAATACTGAAAAAAAAGAAGATTTGTTAAACTTAGTTGATACATTAAGAGAAGGCGATATTGTTCAAACAGGCAAACATTTACCTAATTTAGGATTTATGGTTGACCAGAGGGCATTATTAGCAGAGATTAATAATGATAATGGTAGGATTTTCATATTAAGACATCAGACTGCTTATAATTATGTAAGAGAAACTATATTTGATGCAGAGGGCAATTTTTTATATTTACCTGTAAATTCGGTGGATTCAAATGAATATAAACAACAATTAAAACAAGCAGGTATTTGGAAAGAATAAAATGGAAGAAAAAATAGAAATGAAGAAGAAGGAATTTAAATTCCAAGGAAAAGAATTAGCAGAATTAAAATCTCTAGACGTTAGAGAGTTTGCTAAACTTTTAAGAGCAAGACCAAGAAGAACTATACTTAGAAATTTCCAAAAACTCGAATCTTTCATTAATCGGTCTAAAATAAAAATTCAAAAAAATAAAAACATTAAAACTCATAGTCGAGATTTAATTGTTGTACCGGAAATGATCGGTTGGAAAATTTCAATTCATAGTGGAAATAAATTTAATCCTGTTGAAATAACTGGAGAAATGTTAGGTCATGTATTCGGTGAATTTGCACCAACAAGAGCAAAGATACAACATTCTAAATCAGGTGTTGGAGCAACAAAAGGAACTAAACATAAGAGTAAAAAATAAAAATGACAGAAAAACAATATGCCCCAACAAAAACTGAAAAAAAAACTCAGGCAGATGGAATGAATAAAAAACAAAAAATAAATGCTCCAATCGTTGATAAGTCAATTACTGAAAAGAAAACAGATGAAAAAAACAGCAAAGTCGTTGAAGAAGTAAAAAAACCTGAAACAAAACAAAAAGTTGAGAAGGTCAAAAAGTCAATAGTTGTAGTAAACGGAGTTAGTGTTCCGGTTTCAAAAAAATATTCAATGGCAATTTGCAGATTTATCAAAAATAAAAGAATTGACAGAGCAATCTCAGAATTAGAAGAAGTATTAATATTCAAAAGGATAGTTCCAATGAAAGGTGAAATCCCACATAGAAAAGGAAAAGGAATGATGTCAGGAAGATATCCAATCGCAGCATCAAAACATTTCATTAAATTATTAAAAAGCCTGAAAGGAAACACAATAAATCATGAACTTGAAAATCCTGTAATAAAAGAAGCAATTGCCAATCAGGCAAGACGACCAGTCGGTAAATTTGGAGCATGGAAAAGAAAAAGAACTCACATAAAAATTGTTGCAGTTGAAAAAAAGATTTTAAATCAGGAAAGTAAACAAAAAGCAAAGGAGAAAAAAGAATAAAATGGAAGAAAGAAAAACAGTGCAATTTAAGAAAGAAGAATACGCAATGAAAAAATGCATAAAAGAATTACTTGGAAAAGGCAGAGTAAGTAAAGTTATAATTGAATATACACCTATCGGAGAAAAAGTTATTATCTCTTCACATAAGCCCGGTTTAATCATCGGTAGAAAAGGAGCAAGAATTGAAGAATTAACAACATTATTAAAATCAAAATTCAAATTAGAAAATCCGCATATTGAATTAGATGAAGTAACTGAACCAAATTTTGATGCTCAAATTATGGCAGATGAAATTGCACTTGCATTAGAAAAATTAGGTCCAATCAAATTCAAAGTTATTGCCTATAGAGCCTTACAAAACATTATTAAAGCAGGAGCATTAGGTGTTGAAATAAGATTAAATGGTAAATTACCCGGTGCAAGGGCAAAATCATGGAGATTTGCTCACGGATATTTAAAGAAAACCGGAGACAGTGCTAAAGTAGTTGACAGGGCTCAGGCAAGAGCAGAAACAAAACCCGGAACAGTTGGAGTAAAAGTAAGTATTCTTTCTCCATATGCATTATTGACAGATAAAATAACTTTAAATGAAAAAGTAATTGAAAAATTAAAGAAAAATTCAGAATTAATTAAAGAAAATAAAAGTAAAAAATTAGTAAAATAAAATGACAACAAAATATAAAGATATTCAAAAAATGAATCTTGATGAAAGAAACAAAAAGCTTAAAGAGCTAAAATTAGAATTAGTTAAATCAAAAGTTGGAGTTTCAAAAACCGGAAGTTCAAAAACTAAAGAAATTAAAAGGATCATTGCAAGAATATTAACATTCAATACCCTTGAAAAAAAGGAGGTATTGAATAAAAAATAAAACAATGGAAATATGCCCAAAATGTAGTCTGCCAATGCAGGCTTGTGTGTGTGAGCAAATCGTAAAGAGTTCACAAAAGATTCGGGTAACCACAGACAAAAAACGATACGGAAAAATCGTTACTGTAGTTACAGGGTTCGATAAAGGCGTCGACGTAAAGAAAATCGCAAAAGCGTTCAAAAACGAACTTGCTTGCGGTGGGACTTACAAAGGCGATATTATTGAACTTCAGGGAGACCATAGGAAAAAAATAAAACCAATATTGGTTAAAAATGGCTTCGATGAAGATTCAATAAGCGATTAAAAACACACGAAAAAAGTAGAAATAAAAAACAAGAAAATGACAAAAGTAAAAGAAAAAATGACAAAATCAAAAAAAACAGAAATAGTTGGAACTTCATGCAATGATGTAAAATGCCATGTGCATGGACATTTAAAACTTCGGGGGAAAATCTTCGACGGAACTGTAATAAAAAAATTTCCGAAAAGAGTAGCAATCGAATTTGAAAGAATGGTTTATATCAGAAAATATGAAAGATATTCAAAATCAAAAACAAAAATCCATGCCAGACTTCCTGTTTGTATGGAAAAAAACATTAATGTCGGCGATTTAATTCGTGTTCAGGAATGTCGGCCATTAAGTAAAATTATTCATTTTGCCGTTATAGGTAAAGTTGAAGAAGGTAAAAAATAAAATGAAAGCAATATCAGCAAGAGCAACAAATGGATTAAATCTTGGTGCAAGAATGATTGCATCAGATAATAGCGGAGCAAAAATTACAAGGCTTGTTTCAGTAAAACGGGCAAAAGCAAAAAAAGGCAAGCAGGTTTCAGCAAAAATCGGGGATTGGGTAAAAGTGAGCGTAAAAAAAGGTTTGCCTGAAATGAAAGGTAAAGTTTTTGATGCTGTTGTGATAAGACAAAGAAGATCTTATAGACGATTAACCGGTGAAAGAATTGCATTTGAAGATAATGCTGTAGCAATCCTAAAAGATGAAAAAGGAAATCCAAAAGGAACACAAATTAAAGGACCTGTTGCAAGGGAGGTTTTAGAGCGATGGCCAAGCGTGGCAAAAATCGCTTCTTTTGTATATTAAAATGAAAAAAGAATTTTCAAAATCATGGAAAAGCAGTAAACAGCCAAGAAAACAAAGAAAGTACAGAGCAAATGCTCCCCTCCATATTAGAAGGAAATTCGTTGGAATAAACCTTTCAAAAGATTTACGAAAAAAACATAGCATAAGAAATATCGTCGTAAGAGTTGGAGATCTTGTTAAAATTATGAGAGGAAAATTCAAATTAAAACAGGGAAAAATAACAAAAGTTTATACAAAAACATCAAAAGTCGAAATTGAAAATATCCAGGTAAAAAAAATGGATGGATCAAAATCAAATGTTAAAATGCAGCCTTCAAATTTGCAAATTATAGAATTAAATTTACAGGATAGTAAACGATTAAAAAATTTTGTTAAAGAAATAAAAACAGATAAAGAATCTTCAAAGAAAATTGAAGAAAAAGATGAAAAAATAAAAACAACTAAAAAGGTAGTTTCAAAAGAAACAAATAAGGAGAGTAAAAAATAAAATGGCAAACACAAGAGAATTTTATGAACAAGCAGTGCAAGATATGAAAGGTGCGTTAATTGGAAGATGGTATATTAATACTGATGAAGATTTGGATACTTTAAAATCAGTTTTGAAAGGTGAAGGTTATTATACAAATGTTATAAAAAATGATTCTTCTTTTGAAGAAAAATATTGTGTTCGGTTTGGACTTGTAAAAAAATTAGTTGAGGGAGGAAATTTATAATGGCACAGCACTTAAAAAGACAAAATGTACCTAATAAATGGCCAATTTCAAGAAAAGGAACAACATTTGTAGTGAATGCTAATTTTAATCCGTCAATGGGTATGCCAATTTTAATATTATTAAGAGATTTATTAAAGGTAGCACAAAACAGAAAAGAAGTAAAAAGTGCAATTCATGACAAAAATATTTTATTAAATAATAAATTAGTTATCGATGATAAACATACTGCAATACTCTTTGATGTTATTACTCTTATTCCGACTAAAGCAAATTATCGAGTTGAATTAACTGAAAAAGGTAAATTTACCTTAAATGAAATTGAACCTTCAAAGGCAGATAAAAAAGTTGCAAAAATTATTAATAAAAAAACATTAAACGGAAAAAAAACTCAGTTAAATTTACTCGACGGAACTAATTTTTTATCTGATATAGAATGCAAGATAAATGATTCAGTTTTAATTGATTTTAAAAATAGAAAAATTAGTAAAGTTTTACCCTTAAAAGAAGGAGCAAATATTTTAGTCTTCGAAGGTAAACATGCAGGTAAAATTGGAAAAATTAATAAATTTGTACCTGAATTAAAAATGGCTGAAATAATCACAAATAACGGAAAAATGAACGTTTTAATTAAACAATTAATAGTAACAGAATAAAATGAATAAAAAAATATCTGAAACAACAAAAAAAATGAAGACTGAAAAATCTGAAAATGTAATGAGAAACATAAAAATTGAAAAAATAGTCCTAAGTATCGGCGGTACCGGAGATTATTTAGCAAAAGGTGTAAAACTTTTAAAATTCTTAACTGGAAGAAAACCTGCTAGTACAAGGACCAGAAAAAGAATTCCCAATTATGGAATCAGACCCGGTTTAGAAGTCGGAACTGTTGTAACAATTAGAAAGAATCCGGAAGAAACTTTAAAAAGGATGTTAGTTGCAATTGATAATACTTTAAGAAAAAAACAAATCAGTCAAAATAACTTTTCATTTGGAGTTAAAGAATATCTTGAAATTCCCGGTATTGAATACCAAAGAGAGATTGGTATTATGGGTTTTGATATGACTGTGGTTTTTAAGAGAGCCGGAAGAAGGGTTCAATTAAGAAAAATAAAACAAGGTAAAGTTTCAATAAGACAAGTTATCACAAAAGAAGAAATAATTAAATATATGGAAGAAAATTTCCAAACAAAATTTATATAAAATGACAGCATCAGATTGGCAAAAAATCTTTAA
>DATDUI010000025.1:0-11793 GCA_035290465.1 Candidatus Nanoarchaeia archaeon
ATCAATTATAACTTGTGTATTATCAGCAATAACTTTTCCTACTATTTCAAATGCCATTAATTATCAAACCTCCTTTCATAATTATAATATGTTTTTAGGGTTTATAAGAATTAAGTTTAACCTATTAGCTTTGAATTTTAAATAAAAAATTAATTTTTTGCAATTCTTATTGCTACAATTACAATAACAATAACCAGGATTATATTAAGTAAGATAATTGCCCATAATACCCAGTTTATTTTGCCAGTAATTGATTTTATTTGATCAACAAATCCTTTATCAGCTTCTTTAATCAAAACTGATACTGGTTGTTGTGAAATTAATTGGTTATTTGATAAAATTTCAAGATTAAACATTTGATCTCCAAATGCTTCTTTATTTACATCGAATGTTATTAATACTTCTTTAATTTCGCCTTTATTTAATGTAAATGTATTTTGATCTATACTTACACTTGATGCCCATGCAGTATATCCTGCTGTATTTAGTGTATATGCTGTAGATTCTTCACCAGTGTTTGCAATTATTGCTTTAATTATTAATTCTTCTCCTGCTTGTCCTCCTGAAATTAAGTTAGCTGAAACTGTTACTTTTGCGTCTGCTTTACAAACTCCAGTTACTTCAATGTTTGTGCTGAATTCTGCTTCATCATCTCCAAAATTATTTTGGTAAATATCTTGGTCTTCATCATAAACTAACATTGTAATTTGATAAGTTTTTTGTTCCATTTCTTTAGTTGTTTCTAATGTTACTTCAATTTTTTCTGAATCAAATGCGTCAATACTTCCAACAATTACTTCTTGTGCAATCCCTAATTCTTTATTGTAGAAATATACTGATACATCATCTTGGTCTTCATCACCAATGTTCCATACTTCTGCTATAATTGTGATTTTTTCGTCACATAACATTGTTTTTGGTGCTTGAATATTGTAAAGGATTACAAAATTTTCTTCAATTACGATTTCAATATCTTCTTGAGTTGTGTAAGTGCATGTGTCTTCATTATCGAATTCTGCGTCTTCTGCATTAGCCCAAAGGTATAACACATATTCTCCTTCTTCTAATTCGTCAATATTATCATTTAATTTGATTGTTACTATTACTGTTTCTTCATCTCCGTCTTTAAGTTTAAATTTGCTTTCATCTCCGTCAATGTACCATTCATCTGTTGCTTTATTATATAATCCCCATGATAATTTAATGTCTCTGATATCATCATTTCCGTTGTTTTCAATTTGAACTTCTACTTCAATTTCGTCCATTGGCAACCATTCAGTGTCTTCTCCAAATCCGTTTACTTTTATATCGTCAATTTTAATTTTTAGATTACTCCCTAAGTTTGTTTTTGCAATACAACTTGTAATTTCTTCAGGTTGTATAGGGTTTGTTACTGTTAATGTGATTGGTAAGTTTTTGGTTATTACAGTACTATTAGCAACATGTTTTGCTGTTACTGTTAAAGTGCCAGTATAATTTTGTGCTGTTGTTCCTTCCGGAACATTGATTGTTAATGTTATTAGTGAACTTTTATTTGTTTGATTTAATGAAGTAATCGTTCCATTAATATTATTTGATGTTAATGTACCTAATGATAATGGTGTATTAAATAAAATATTTTCTAAATCTCCTTCATTAGTTTCATTTAATTTGAATGTAATTGTTGCAGTGTTTCCTGATACAATAGATTGTGTTGCACCTGTTACATCTGTAAATTCAATTGATGCAGATGTAAAACTGATACATAGAATTAATACTAAGATGCTTGCACTTACAAAATTTAAGATTTTGTTTTTCATTATGTCATTCTACAATTACAACAGTTTATAAATATTTCGGTTTGGTGAAATAGAGATTAAAATTTCGGGTTAATCCTATTATTAGTATTAGTTAATTGAATAATGAGAGAGATAATTATTTTTGAAATCAATTAATGTTTAAACTTTTTAGAATATTTTTTTAGTTTAATTTTTTCCTCAGCTTCAATAATTGTTATTTGAAACTTATCAAAAAATCCATCTCTTCCTAAGATTGGTGGTGGATCGTCATCTAAAATAACTTCTACAGGGATTGTATAAGTGTATAATCTATGGTCTTCTTTTAAATAAATACTAACTTTCATAGAAGTTCGCTTTGATTTAACTTCTCCCCCAATTCCATTAGTAACAGATTCTTTCATAGATAAATCAATATCCAATAATTTTGCCAAATCTAAAGGAATCACTGAAACATCCGCTCCAGAATCAAGTAGCATTGCAGTTTTAATTGAAAATTTAGACCTTCCTTGAAGTATTAAATCAATTGTTGGTTTATGCTTTAAACCACAAGTATTATTGATTTGTTTATATTTAAATGTTGTAACCATTAAAATTCCTCTTTAATATTTTAATAAATAAGGGTTCCTTCTTTTGGGACTTTTGCTAGAATTAACTTTGAACGTGGATATTTTTGTTCAGCTTCTTTAATCATTGATTCAATATCATCTCCAGAACAAATTATATGTTCATCTAATAAAATAATCCATTTTCCTTTTATCTTAATGCAAGAATCCTCGTTTGTCATAATTTAAATTGGGAAAATTTATTTATAAAATTATCCCTTTTTCTCTATTTCTTTTTTTATTTGAGAAATAAAATCTTCTAAAGTTAATTGAATTATTTTTTCATCGTCTCTTTTTTTGATTGCTATAACATTCTTTTCCTGTTCTTTTTCTCCTATTGTTACTAAATAATTGAATCTTTGAATTTGTGCTTCTCGTACTTTTTTTCCAATTGATTCATTTCTGTCATCAAGTTCTACCATGAATCCTTGGTCAAATAATTTGTTATATATTTCTTTGGCATATTCTTTAACTTCATCATTCATTGTCATAATTTTTATTTGATTTGGTGAAAGCCATAATGGGAATTTTCCATTTAAGTGTTCAGTTAGTATTCCTAAGAATCTTTCAATTGCTCCGTAAATTACTCTATGAAGCATTATTGGTCTTTTGATTTCTCCTTTTTCGTCGGTGTATTCCAGCTCAAATCTTTGCGGTAATGCCATGTCAAGCTGAATTGTTGAGCATTGCCATGTTCTGTTTAATGAATCTTTTAAATGGAAATCGATTTTTGGTCCATAAAATGCTCCATCTCCTGCATTAATTTGATATTTTATTTTTTTCTTTTTTAGAATATTTTCTAATGCTTCTTCTGCTTTGTCCCATAATTTTTCGTCACCTATTCTTTTTTCCGGTCTTGTTGAAAGTTCTATATGGTCAAATTTTAAATTAAATGTATTGAATATTTTATTGATTAATTCTATTATTTTTTCAACTTCATTTTCTAATTGTTTTTCTGTACAAAAAATGTGTGCATCATCTTGTGTAAATTGGATTACTCTAAATAATCCTGATAGTGTTCCTGAAAGTTCTACCCTATGAACTATTCCTAATTCTCCTACCCGCATTGGTAAGTCTTTGTATGATTTTGGGGAAGTTTTGTAAACTAGCATTCCTCCCGGGCAATTCATTGGTTTAACTAAAAAGTCTCTATTTTCATAAATTGTTTTAAAATTATTTTCAGAATATTTTGTCCAGTGTCCTGAAATTTCCCAAAGTTTTCTGTCAAGTATTTGTGGTGTTGAAATTTCTGTGTAATCTTTTCTATGAATTTCTCTCCAGAGTTCTATTAATTTATTTTTTAGATGCAATCCTTTATGATGCCAGAAAACCATTCCTGGTGCTGTTTCATTAAAGCTCCAAAGGTCTAGTTTTCTTCCAATTATCCTATGATCATTATCCTTTAATTTTGATGTGTCTAGTTTTGATTTTGAAATTTCTTTTAAGAGTCTTTTTCGTTCTTCTTCTGTGATGTCTTCTTCTTCGTGACCTTTAATTACTATTTCTCTTGAGAGTTCACTTAATGGGTGACCTTTAACTTTTAATTCAAATGTTTTGTAATATCCAAAAGGAGAATGTGATACATTGTATTTTTCTTTTTGCAATCTTTTTTGTGATTCTTCTAATATTTTTATTGCATTTGTTGGTTTTCCTAAATTGTTTGATAAATGTGCATATGGATAAAGGACTATGTTTTTTGCTCCGATTTGTTCTGCAATTTTTTTTATCTCTTGAGTATATTTTTCAATTGCTTCAGGAATGTTTGTATCATTTTTTTCTATTGCTGTTAATATTACCAGTGCTTCTTTTACTTCGTGTTCTTTTAATTCTTCTTCGGATAAATCTTCAATTGATTTTAATGCTTTTTTTTGGGCTTGCCATTTAATATAATCTGTATGCAATGATAAAATCTTCATATGGTGCTTAAGCTTAAGAGGTTTTTAAAATTAATTGATAATTTTTTTATTAAAAAGCGTATGAAAAATTTTAACAATTCCCCCGAATTTCTTTACTTGAATTTTTATCTCCCACATTCCCCAAATTATTACAAAAGTAATAATTTGCCTTTAAGCTGTTAAATTTTTATTATAGATATATCTTCTTGGATCTTTGAAATTGTGTCTATAATTAGTATAATAAAATTGATCTTTTGATATAATTTTTATTAAAATAGTTAATTGTTGCATCTGCACAAGTTGGGCAATATCCTAATTTATTTAACATTGTTTCTATCATTCTTGTCCTGACTTTTGCATTCTCTTCATTTAATTTATTTGTAAGTGCTCCTATTAAACTTGGTTCTATTCCAATTTCTGATTCTAAAATATGGCTGATAATTCCTTTTTTTAATTTTGTTATGTCTAAAAAACCTTTTTGGGCATAATCTTTGATTATATTTTTTCTAAAATATTCTTTTTGTTTTTTGCTTATCATTCCTATCCCTCTTTCTATCGAATCATTTAATTTTTTATCATTTTGATCAACAACTTTAAAATTAGATGAGTAGCAAATGTTATGAAAATATTGATCGGCTATTTCATTAATCTTTTTTGGATCATTTATGTAGGCATCAAATATTGTTTGTTTAATTTGATTAAAATAAAATTCTTGTGCATCTGTTGATTTTGGATTAATATTAAATAGTGCTTGTAAAAAATTTTCTCCAGTTATACATTGCATTTTACTTGGTATTAATTGTCCTGATTCTAAAAATTGAGCTAATGTATTTTCTGTTGCTAATGGATAAGTTAAATTTGGGTCCATGTGTAATCCGTGAGAATATTTCGAAGTAATGATCTTTGTCATAAAAGTATTTCTCAAATTGTATTTTTAAAGATTCTTGTTTTTTAAGTAATATTTGAATTGTCATGAAATTATTACAAAATTCAAATAGAAGTTTTACTATAATTAATCTTATAAATAAATGACTCTTATGTTTTTAATGGTAGAACCTAAAATCATTGAATTAAAGGTTAACGGAAAATATTTAACCCTTGTTGGTTCTAATCATGGTAAATTTAGTGGTTCAAAATGTGGTGAATCAGATTTTTTAAAAAGAAAATATTTTTATGAAGGATTGATTGATGAATCAGATATTGTTGTTTTAGAACAACCTATTGATGGAGAGTTTTATGAAGATATTCCTTTTTTTGCAAAGTTGGGTTTAATTGCATATGATTATGATAAAGAAGTTTATGTTATTGATCCAAATAATGTTCGGGCAAATAATTTTCAAAAATTTTTATGTGAACATTTTGAAAAAGATGGAAAATTACCCTTAGAAATACATGAGGGTTTTACCGGTAAGGTTTCATATGAAAGATACAAAAAAGATCATCCTTTTGAAGGGTATATTGATTATTTAAATAATATTGGAGAATTTTATTTTAAAATTGCTCATGGTATTAATGATTGGAGAAATGTTGTTATTGCTAAAGGATTGGCTGAAAAAATTTCACAACTTCCAGCAGAGAATATCGTTGCTATTCATGGCGCACAGCATACTCGTCCAATTGCATTTTATATTAATAATCCTGAATTAAGACAACAAAAATTTGAGGGATATAAACGTTTTAATGAAGTTGGCAGGCAAGGGATAAAAAAGTTTACTCCTGTTTTTGATATTAACAATATGGATAAATGTATCTGGAAAAGAGAATTAATTTTGCCTGATGCTCATAATATTGTTGTTAAGAGGATTTAATTAAAATGAAAATTCCTAAGAAAATTCCTGAAGAAGAAGCTAAGAAGTTGTGTGAAATAATTAAGAATATTGGTTTAATTATTCGAGAAGAGGTTATTCAAAAACATAGGTATGTGAAAGATGGATATACTTATATTGATTATTATGATGCTCCAGGATATGTTAATCGTAAAGAATTTTGTGCTTATCTGGGTTATAAATTTGATAATATGGGGGAAACATTTGTTCATGAGTGTTTGCATTTAAAATTTCCTGAAATGAGTGAAGTAAACGTGGAAAGGCTTACACTTCCTTTTTGGAATGAACCATTAGTGCGAAAAGTCGCAAGAGAAAGATTAATTGATGCATTAGGTAAATATAAATTGTAATTATTTTAAAGTAATAAAATTAGTAAATTTTATAAAGGCTTATTTCTGAAAATACAAATGCAAAATTTTTTATTAAGTAGAAGAGATTTTTTGAAGTTCTCTGGTTTGACTGGATTAATCCTAGCTGGAGATTTGATTATCCCGGATTTAAGTTTTGCAAAATCGAATAAACATTTAAGAAAAAAACTAAGTCCTTATCTTGATAATCTATCTGAAAAAATTATTTTTCTTGAATCAAGTTGGAATCCCTCTGCTTATCGTTTAGATACAAAGGCAACGGGTTTAATGGGTGTAACTCCTATTGTTGTTGATGAATGGAATGAAATTAAAGGTAAAAAAACTCAAAGTTATACTCCTTCTGATTTGTTTAATCCTATTATTAATATAAAAATTGGCAGTTGGTATTTGCATGATAGGATTGGGAAAGTTTACATCCCTTGTTATGATTTAAAAGATACTCCAGAAAATAAGCTTGCTTGTTATAATGCCGGACCAGTTAAGATTGCCAGACTTGGAATAACAGATGCTGTAGAAGATTTTAAAAAACTTCCCTCTCAAACTAGGGAATATATTAAGAAATATTGGGGGTTATAAATTTAGAAATATTTAAATAGTTACTATATAGGGGTGATATTATGAAAAAGTTAAAGAATTTATTCGTTACAGGGTTGACTTTAGGGATGTTAAGTTTACCGAAGGTTGTTGTTTCTCCAGTACAAAATGTGAATTTAGATAGAGAAATTTTTACGGATAAGTCTACTAACGGTATATTTTATGTTGATCAAAATAATAATGGCAGATATGATTTAGGAAATGATGAATTTTTAGGATATACTTTGGAACAAATTTGGAAAAATAATAAAAAGGATTTAAGTTCTATCCCTCTTGGATATTATAATGTTCGACCTGAAATTTCCCAGAAGTTTGGAAGACATTTTCGTATTCAAGATGTAAAAGATAGAAAATCTATTTTATTTCATGGTTATTCATCGTATAATAAAAAAGATGTTTTAACTAATGAAAATACTCAGGGTTGTATTTTAGTTGGTGAAAAAAGAAATGGTTCTGATTCTTTAGTTGTCAAAGATAATTTTATATTAAATAATTTAGTTAAAAGATTTCCTGAGGGATTTAATTTAACTATTCAAGAAAAAAATTAATCAAATGGATTCAAAATATATTTCTTTGTTTGAAGATTCTTTACTTCCTACGCAAGATTATTTGGATGATTATAAATTATTTAATGTTTTTTATTCTTTTTTTCATAAGACAGAAAAGAATCTTCCGATTGTTCCTGTTAGAGAACATCCTTCAAGAGAGAATCAATATTTGGTTCTTGACGGACATCATAGAATAACTATTGCTGGGCTGTTTAATAAGCCTCTAAATTGTTTTGTTGCTCAATCAAAATATGATTTAATTGATGATGATGATGATTCTTTTGATAATTTTTCTTTTGGTGAAAATCCTTTTAATAATATTTTTTTTAGATGGGATGATGTTTTATATTATGAATCTCTTTTGGATTTTCCTAAAACTTTTAAGGATTTAAGATTTAATTATAGTTTTTTAAAGAATTTTGAGGTAGCAAAAAATTATTTTAAGGAACGAGGTTTTGATTTAGAAAAGAGAGTTAATTTAAGTGATAATTAAATTTTCTGGATAAATTTATCAATATCTTTTTGTGTTATTTTATTTCTTTTTTCCTGATGGTCTTTTAAAAAATTATTAACTTTTTCAATTAAAATATTTTTTAACTCTCCTGAAAGAAGTATTCCTTTTTTATAATCATTATAAATCTTCATTAATTTTTCATCATTTGGTTCAAAGAAAAATTTCAAATACTGAAATGAAACGTCAATATCTGGATTTCCCCCGAGTTTTCTGTGTTCTTCTAATGTATCACGTCCTCCGCTAAATGCATACTTGTTAATTTTTTTCTTAACTTCATTAGGTGAATCAGTCATTGCAATAAATGATGCTTCGTCACTACTTGACATTTTTCCGCTTCCCTTTAAACTTGGCAAAAATGTGTGATATGTTGAACTTAATTGAACAAAGTTGTAGTCTTTGAATCTTTTACTAATATCTCTTGTGATTCTTATATGTGGGTCTTGGTCAATACCAACTGGAACTAAAATTGGCAAAGGTTTTCCTTCAAATTCTGGCAATTGTGCATGAAGCATATCTGCAGATTGAATCAAAGAAGCATTCATTTTTGCAGGGGTGATTTCTCCGTAAATTGCTTTAAATTCACTAAAGGTTGCATAACGCGATAAATTTGAAGCAAGTGTATAATACGCATTAGATTTTTTAGCGTCATTGCTTCTTTGGCTTTGAAAATAAAACTCGCAATTCTCAGGTTTTAAACCTAAGGCAATATAATTTTTCAAATATTGATCAATTGCGATTTCTCTTAATTCTTTTAAACTTTTATTTCGGGTATTATGGGCTTCTAAATCTGCAACGGTTATATAGATTTTAACTCCAAGTTTTTGATAAAATATCATTTGTTGTGCTAAAAGCATATGCCCGAGATGAAACTTTCCGGAGGGCATTAAACCAGTCATCATAACAAATTTTTTCTTTTCTTCAATCGCGTTTAAAATTCTTTCAATATCTCTATGGGCAAAAACAATTTTTCTTCTAAATAAAACATTTTCATTGAAAATTTCAGGTAAGTTTTTGATTAGCGAAATTCCAAAATCTTTAATTAATTTTTTATAATCTATGTTTCCAGAAACTTCCCATGGTGTGACCTCAAACTCTTTTTTCTCCATTATTAAATTAAGAATAGGAGTTTTTTAAATATTTTTATAAAAGGAACCCTTTGGTTCCTTTTTACTCGTTCATTGAAAAGTCGTTATTTATTTAAAATATTTGTTGCTGTTCAATAAACTCGCCTCCTCGAAGTTTTGAAGGGGTATCTTCTAAAAATTAACTCTTTTTATCTAAAACATATAAACAAATTTCTTTTGCATCTTCTTCCCGATAATTAAATTTTTTTTGTAGATTTTCAAGTAAAAATCCGACATCCCTTTTTATTTTTTCATCATATATTTCAAAACATTTTTTTCCATATTTTTTTAATGCATCTCTAAAATTTTCATTTTTCAAATATGGGAGTAATGCACTTTTTTTTAGATTTTCTGAATAAATTGCAAATAAATCTTTATATTGATCTGTTTCTGTTATTTTTTTTTCTTCTACTAACATTTCTTGCGGTAATGTTTGTGTTGCAAAATCTTTATGCATTTGGATCCTAAATTTTTTGTATCCTAATTCTTTTAATTCTGGTTTTTCCGGTAAAAACATCCCTCCTGCTTCAGCGATTACTCTTTCAATTCCTTGGAAAAACTGTTCACCAATTACAATTTCATCCCCGGTATAAATACATTTAATTGTTTGTTCTTTTGGTGAATAATTTATTGCAAATAAATAATTTTGAATTGTTTTACTTATCTCTTCATCATTATATCGATATAAACATTCTTGTACTTCTTCCAGGACTTTATAATCATAACTTTTTTTAACTGCTGTTAAAACTTCTGCGGATATATCTGCTTTTTCTTCTATCTCTGTATAACTTGGTTTCATTATATTTTCAAAAAATTCCTGAACCATTTCCATTGTGAAACATTTTTTATCTTTTGATTGGTAAGTTGACATAAAATTTCTTAATTCTTTAATTGATGTTCTTCCGGAGATTCCATCAAAACCTTCTAATTCTGATTCCCCTAATACTCTTTCTTTTACTTCTCTTGTAAAATTATTTTTATCTTCTTTACTTAGCCAATCCGGAATTTTTCCTCCATAAATTTCCATTTTTAATAACAGCATATCTTTATCTGTATAATTTGCATATCTTTCCGGATTGTTTATCCATTTTTTTAATGGTTCAGATTTAATCTTTAATCTTGATGAAACAACAATCTTTGCAAAATTTTCTAATACCCCAGGTAAAAATTGTTGTTCAATTTGTTCTCCAAATTCACTTTTATAAATTTGAATTTCTGTTTGAGGCACTAATACATATGGAACTTTTTTAACGACAATTCTGTCTCTGAATGCTTTATCTTTTTCAAAGGCTTCTTTATCTTCCGGATTTGTTAATCCGATAAAAAGAGAAGATATTTTTTCTTCTAGTTCTTCTGCTCGTTCGACAGAGTCGCTGACAACACTATGAAGACCTAATAACCTTTTCTGATTTTCTCCTTTAATGTCCATTAAAGCATAAATCCCGTTATTTGTTCTTGCTAATTGAGGATATTTATATAGCACTGCATCACTGCTTCCAAAAATTTTATTTAATTGTTCCTGTAAATATTGATCCATTTCTATTTGATTTTTTATCGGGTCTTTTGGGTTCCATACGCTTATTCCTTGCCCTTTTCTTCGATCAAATTTAAATCTTTTTGCCCGAATCATATTTAAAATTTTTTCCGGTTCTAAATCTTTTTGTGTAAGCTGAGAATAAACTGATGTGCAAATTGTACAAGGATCTTTTTCAAATATCCATCTATATTCTTTATCTTCGAATAATTGTTTTTTAAATTTTTCATCCTGAATTAATTCTTCTAAAAGTTGTTTTCTGTGTTTTTTTTGTATTTGGATTATTGGGTGATCATGATGCGGGCATGGAATATTTATTTCTGTTTTATTTTTATCCGTTGAATTTAATTCGTTAAGATTTAATCTCCATAATGTTTCATATGTCATTCCTTCTTCTGTTAAAGCATATTCTTCAAATTTTGTAATAAAATTTGTTAAAAATGTACTTTTACCACTTCCTTTTGGTCCTTCAAAAAGATAAATTGAATTACTTGCCGAGTTATCTTTTAGCCCTTCAATTAATTTAATGAATTTTTTTGAAAAAAATTTATCTGCAAAAAAAGGTCTTTGAGTATTTTTTTCAAGTAAATTTGAAAGGTCATATGCTGTACTTTTAGGTTCTCCGGGATATTCTTCAATTCCTTCAGGAATAAAATAATAAACCATATCTCTGGTTAATTGAAATATATTTCTTAAAAATTTTTTTGGTTCTTTTTCAGTTTTTTGCAAAAATTCATCTAATGAAATTGAATGCTCTACTGTTTCATTTCTTAAATTTGCAATTAGATTTTGTTTACTTTTCATTTTTGTGCTTCTGTTAGTCTTTTTCTTATTTTTTTATCTTTCATTTTGTATCTTACTTGATTCTGCATTGTGAATTGACCTTGATCATTTTGTCCCATAATTACTTCTGTTGTATCTAATAAAACTGCATTTCCCCAAATATGTTCTATTCCAATCATAGTGTTTGGAATAAATTGTGTGATTAATGGTTTACCTTCAAAATGGTG
>DATDUI010000026.1:0-3688 GCA_035290465.1 Candidatus Nanoarchaeia archaeon
GCAATATTAGAATTTAATTGCAATTTATTAAAAATAGGACAATAATGCCCCCCGCCAATACCAATCGCAACCTCATTATACGGATTTTCTTTAAACCCTTCAATAATTTCAGAAAGAGTTCGAGCAATCACAAACGCAACCTTTTTATCTTTCCATTCTAAAATAGTTGAACCAATCTCAATAAACATACAAGGCTTATTAATTAAAGGACCATGATGAGTTACTTCCATTGTAACCTTATAATTCTTTAAATTATTTTCATTTGCAATCTTGTTCAATTTCCCAAAAGTTTGCTTCATAAATAATGCAGAAGTCATGCTTAACTTGCCATCTTCACCACCAAGTCGCCCTTCCCTAAAATTGCCTGGAGCATGAATGCAAATAGATTTTTCATTTTTTTCAGATTTATGCCTTGAAGCAAAAATAATAAAATCATACTTATTAATTTTCTCTAAATCCAAATTTTTAGTTTCAACAATTTCATTTTCAATTAAATAAAAATCAAAACTAGGCTTATCTTTCAAAGTATTTAATAAAGGATTTTCCTGAAACTGCGATAAAGAAGTCGTAATATTAATTCCCGCTTCATCCTGTTTACTTGCAACAATCAAAAATTTTTTATACACCATAAAAGAGATTAGAATGCTACATATTTAAAGATTATTTAAAAAATTAATAACTTTCTCTCTAAGTTTAGATTTTCTTTAAAATCATTTAAAACTTTTTTATTTAAAATTGCAGAATAAATTCTAACCTCTTTTGCAACTCGTTGCATTTCAATTAAACCATATACAAACTCTTCATAACTAAAATAATTAAGATTTCCAAGAGATTCAATAGAAACTGCTAAATCAAACGATTTATCATTAAAAGGCAACGCAAAACAAGAAGCAGGAATAAAATGTGATTTAAATTTATCACAAGCCATTAATAATTCATCAACCTTTCTCTCCTTATCTTTTTGATTACTCTTTTGCATCTCTAAATATCTTTGATACTTCTCTTTATCTTTAACAAATTTCTTGTGAAATTTTTCACTCGATTCAGAAATTTTTTGACTAAAATATTTTTTAATAAAATTATTCAAATCATAATAACCAGAATCAACAGCATAAGCATTTTTACCATTTTCCAATAAACTTCCTGTAAAACCAGAAAATCCAGCACCAACATCAAGGACTAATTTTGCTTTTTTCAGATCATTTTTTGTTAATTTTAATAATTCACAATATCTTTCAAATGACCGACCAGAAGTTAAAATATCTGTCATAAAAATATCTGGAATCTAATTATTTAAAATTATGTAATCCTAAAAAATTATAAAGCCAATTACCTTTTAGATTAAATGCAAGAGATAATTAGATTATTAATTGGAATATTTGTTTTAATTTTAGGATTTCCAATTGGAATATATTTATCAAAAATAACATCAGAAGAATTAAAATCAGGACAAAAATGGTTCAAAATAATCATTTTAATCTCGTTAGTAAGTTCTATTATAAGCTTAATTTTAAGAAATGATTTATTTCTATTCAGTTTTTTATTTATAGCAATAGTAACAAGCATGAGTTTAAACAAAAAATGAAATTCATTAATTATTTTAAATTAAAAAGAAATATTTTTCAAAGATTAAAAAAAGAATTATCAAAAGATTTGCTATTTCATAACATTCAGCATACAAAAGAAGTATTAAAAAGTGCAATCAAATTAGCAAAACTCGAAAAAATTTCAAAAGATGAAAAATATTTATTAAAAACAGCGTGTATATTACACGATATTGGATATTTAGAAAAATATGAGGATAATGAAATAATTGCAGTAAAAATAGCAAAACAAATTTTACCGGAATTTAATTATAATCCTGAAGAAATAAAAACAATTTCTCAAATTATAATGGCAACAAAAATGCCACAAACACCTAAAGATAATTTAAGCAAAATTATATGTGATGCCGACTTAGATAATTTAGGTAAAAAAAACTTTTTCATTAAATCAAATTTATTAAGATTTGAATTAGAAAAATATGGAAAAACATTACCACTTAAAGAATTTTATCAAAATCAAATTAACCTACTAAAATCACATAAATATTTTACCAATTCAGCAAATAAACTTTATGGAAAACAAAAAGAAAAAAATTTGCAAGAACTTAAAGAAAGAATAAAAAAAGAATAATTTAAAAATAGGATTCTCAATAAATTTTTATGAATAACAATTGTAAATACATAAAACAAGGAAATTTACAAACAACACTTTTCAGCCCAGAAAAATATTTTGTTTGCCCTTCAAAAGAGGAATGCCCACATAATCAAAAATTAGGTCTAATCTCAGAAAAAGCACATATATGTAATGCTGACCCTTTTTTAAGAGCAGCCATAAAGTATTCACATAGGACAATTAAAGATGAACACGATATAGAAACATTTTATGATACAGAGCTAGAATTTTTACCAGAATCAGATATTCTAAAAATGCAAGAAGAAACTCAAGATTTTCATTATTGTGGGATTAAATGGGAAATAGTTAAAGATTACAAATAAATCTTCATTCAAAAGTGTTATAAACCAAATTTTTCTTAATTTTATATGTTATATTTAATCGGTTTAGGTTTAAACATAGAAGGAATATCAAGATTCGGATTTGAAATCTTACAAAGATGCAAGCGTGTTTATTTAGAAAATTATACCGTTGATTTTCCATATACAATCGGAGAACTGCAAGAAGTAATATTTCAAGGAAAAACAAAAAAATTACTTTTAGCAAATCGAGAAAAAGTAGAAAATTTAGAACTGATTGACGAAGCAAAAAAAATGGATGTAGCATTATTAATTTATGGAAGCCCGCTAAGTGCAACGACACATATATCTTTAATCGAAGAAGCAAAAAGAATGAAAGTAAAATATAAAGTTATTCAAGCAGGATCAATTTTTGATGCAGTCGCAGAAACAGGATTACAATTATACAAATTTGGAAAAATCACAAGCATGCCCGCATGGAAAAAAAATTTTGAACCAACAAGTTTTATGAAAATTGTAGAAGAAAACATGTCAATAAATGCACATAGTTTAATATTAATAGATATTGGACTGGATTTTCAAAATGCTTTAGAACAACTAGAGATCTCAGCAAAAGAATATAATATTACATTAAATAAATTAATAGTTTGCCAAACACTTGGAACAAAATCCCAAAAAATTCACTATAAAGAAATTGAAGAACTAAAAGAATATAACGGAATAAAAAAACCATACTGCATAATAATTCCATCAAAATTACATTTTATCGAAGAAGAAATGCTAAAAGAGATTTAATCTTTAATATCTAACCTAATAGGATTTTCAAAAACTTCTTTATAATACTTATTTATATCCTCAAAAACTTCGCAATCACCATTTAATTTTCTTAAAGTACTAAGATTCATATAAAGATAAGGGATTAAGTTCCATCCATTATACCAATCAGTCCGGTAATCAAAATGACAGCCAGGGGTAAGAAAAATTAAATTTTTCGGAGGATGAATTTTAGGATTCCTCCACCACAATTGATCAGAAGTAGGATCAACAATAATAAAACCTTTTTCATTAGTTTCTTCCAGAACAAAAGGTAAACCATTATAATAATGATTACAACCATTTAGAGAATCACCTAAAACTGACGAATTAGAATAACCTTTATTCATTAAAGACAA
>DATDUI010000027.1:0-13988 GCA_035290465.1 Candidatus Nanoarchaeia archaeon
AATAGCTCCCTGAATTAATTCATTTAATTTCTTGCTATTTGCAAAAATCCAAATAATTTTTTCTCCTTCAAACATAATTTTATTTGACCTTTCCAAATAATCAAGTATCAACTTAAAAGTTTGATATTGCATTTGCTTTGGTAAACTTTTCCATAATTCCATCCTAGTAGGATAATCTTCACTATTTTGTATAGCATTTTCAACCATAAAGATAGAATCTAATTTTGGAAAATGCAAGATATTCATTTTAGTTACTGTTTTTACCATTGTATAAGTTTATATAATTGATTATTTAAAGTTTTTGCTTTTTATTTTTTTAGTATTTTTTTTTAATTATTATCATTTCATCCAAAACCTCTTATTTCTTAATTCAGTAAAATTATTTTTATATAATTCCCGCAAATCTTTAACTTTATAATAATCCATTAAAACTCTGTCAAAACCAGGACCCCAAGCTAAAACCGGAATATATTCACCAAATAAAGGAATAACAACTTCAGGCCTAAAAATACCCGCCCCGCCTAATTCCAACCAAACTTTTTTTTCAGGATGCCAAACATGAATTTCTACTGAAGGTTCAGTATAAGGAAAATATGCAGGATTAAATCTTAATTTTTCATAACCCATTTTCTTAAAAAATTGTTTTAAATAACCAAGTAAATGTCTAAAATTTGCATTTCTATCAACGACAATACCTTCAGATTGATTAAATTCAAAACCATGACTCCAATCAAGAGTTTCATTTCTAAAACACTTTCCAATCGAGAAAAATTTCATAGGCAATTTATTCTTATCCAATTGTGATAAAGTCTTAGAAGATAAACAAGTAGTATGAGTCCTTAAAGACATTTTTTTCGCATCATTTTCATCCCATTTATATCTCCAGCCTTTACTCCCGCCAACACCCTCTTCATGAGCTTTTCTAACAGCATCAACAAATTTTTTATCCGGTAAATTTGCAAACTTATCGATAAAGAATGTATCTTGCATCTCCCTCACAGGATGATCTTGAGCAGTAAACAATGCATCAAAATTCCAAAACCCGCTTTGAATCATATCCCCCCTCATTTCCTGAAAACCCATATCAGTCCAAATATTTCTTGCATAATCAACAGCCTGATTAACAAAATGCCTTTTACCGCCATTGATTATTGGAACATGCGAAGAGACATCATATCTACGAAATTTTTTTCCTTTCCATAATAATTCTTTTTTCAAAATATCCGGAGTAATTTGCTCAATTAAATCACCAACCTTTAATCCTTCTTTCATTAATGTTTTTCCCAAAGGAGTAACTTTAATTTTTATAATTTTATCTTCAGTAACTTCAACAATCTCTTTTCTGCTCTGTAAAGATTTCAAAACATTAATCTTTTCAGGAGTCAAAGAATCATAATCTAAAGGAAGAGAATCAATAAATAATTCCTCTAAACTTTTTTTAGATATTTCATCTTTGCGGGCATTAAAAACAATTTTTCCATTATTTAAATCAATTAATCCCTTTCGCTTTAATACACCAATAGACGCTTTGAATTCATCATCTGAAAGTTTGCTTAATTGTTGAGCATCGTTAAATAATAAAATCCTTTGATCATTTAAAACATTCAGCAATCTTCTCTCAGGTAAACCTTTCTTTTTATATAAAGCACCATTTGTCCCTATCTCAATTATTTTTTTCTTTTCACTTGTTAGTTCAAGGATTTTCTTATTTTGCAAATATTCTAAAGCCCTTAAAACCGCAACTTTATCCAAATTAGATTTAATGCATATATTAACAAACTTGCTTTCTTCTAAATATGGAAGAACTTTTATTTCATTTGGACTTAACGACTCAATTAATTTTGTATGATTTTCCATTTTAAAACTAACAAATCCTTATTTAAAAAATGTTTGGGGAAAGAAATTCATAAAAAATAACAATAGAAGATTATATCTTTGAAATCTTATTAGCTAAGATGCAATCAATCAAAAAATCTGCAGGTAATTTTTCTCCAAATAATGGCACATAAAAATCACCTTTCACTCTCTCTTTATCCGCCGTAACAGAAATCCCTGCTTGTGCTAATAACTCTGCATCATTCAAATTATCACCAATTGCCAAAGAATTCTTTTTTTCTAATCCTAGATATTTAATTAAATTTATTAAACCAACAGCTTTTGTTTGTATATCCTTAACACCAATATCATATGCCTCACCATTCCAAAGACAATACAATTCTTGCCCTGTAGATTTTATCGACTTATTATGTTCATCAACTAAATAAGGAATTTTTGATATTTCATCTTCACAATGAATTGTAATTATTAATTCCTTAGGTTCAAATCCCTTAAAGTTTTTATCTCTTACAATATCATCACATTGTAACTTTTTACGTAAACCTTTCATATAATTAAAGCTATTAACATGTTGGATAATTTGCCCGTCAATCCAAGTTGCACTTCCATTTTCATAAGTTAAACTGGTATATTCTAAAACTTGACCAAACATATCTTGTAACATATAAAGACCTCTTCCGGAACTAATGTTTAAATTAAATCCCTGCTCCTTTAATTTTCTTAACTGCTTTATTTGTTTATCAGCAATAACCTTAGTCTCTAAAGTAGTTATATAACCATTTTGTTTTATTTTAGTACCCCTCGGTACAAGAACCCCATCAACATCAAAAACAACCAATTTAATCTCTTCTAAATCTTTAGAAGTAATTTCCTCAATAGGTTTCATTTACTTAATAATTAATTCAAATTTAAATAAATTATTATACTTTCTTTACAACGCCTTAGTCATCCAGGTAGGCATTCCTAAAATTAGCCCCAAAGCTTTCAAATCATAAATATTTCGCGAATTACCTTTTAAAATAATAAATCTCATTTTTAATTTATTTTTATTACATAAAAGGATATTCTGCTTAACTCTTGCAAGAATTTCAGACTTATTTTTACCGGAGGATTCAATAATTTCATCAAAATTAATTCCAATAATCACACCATTCTGTTTTGCAATTTTTGCTAAAACATGATTAAAACCAGAATTTCTCTGTTTCATAAAATCTTTTCTTTTTGTCAAATTAATTAATAAAACACTAATTTTTTCTTTTTCTAAAATTTTTCTATTTAAATCATCATCGTCTGAACAAAAAATTATTTCACTGGAAAGATTCTCTCGAATTTTTTTTCTGGCAGATTCAAAATTTTTTTCATTAATTAATATTTCATTCATCTAAAATTAAAACTAAAGAGATTTATTACCTTTTTGGTTTAAATTCAATTCAAAAATTAGAGGTCAAAAATCTTTTTAATCAAAAAGAATAAGACAATTAAAATAGATAAAAGAAGTATTGCAACAATAGAAAAAAACCAAATTAAACCCATTTCCAGATTATTAGAAAAATTTTCAGATAAACTTTGATTAAAAAAAGTTGTCAAATTATTTTTACTTAAATCTTCATCTAAATCTTCTTCTAAATCATTATTAAAAACCCCATTTGCAATTTCACTTAAAGTTACATTTGGCTCAATTAATTTAATCACTGCAATTCTGTCATCTTCTTCTTTTGAATTTTGTTCATAAAAGGATTTATTAAAATCATAATCAAATTCAGTCAAAAAAGTTATTTTTCTCGTCTCATTAAAAACATCTCCATAAATAGGGAAATTAAAATTAATCTTTCTACTCTCACCAACTTTTAAATTTTCAATTTCCATTTTTTCATTTAAATTCAAAAGTAAACTATAAGCTTTAATTTTAACCTTAGGTTCAATATTTTTTCCAATATTAACAACATTCATTTGAAATGTAACATTTGAACCAGGTATAACTTCGCTAGGACCAACAACTTCTTCAAGCATTACTTGATGATCAAAAGCACTAACCATAATTTTAGTATAATTTAATTCATTTTCAGCTTTTAAACTAGTACAAACAACATCTCCCCCACCTTGATATAGTTTAGCATATAATTCGTAACTTCCAAATAAAATAGAATTACTCAAAAAAAAATCAAAAAGTATATCATTAGAACTGCCATTTGCTAAAACAATTCCTTGACTTAAATCTCGGGAATCTTTTACAAATTCAACTTCCCTTCCAAGACCATCAACAAAAATAAGTTCTAAAGTAAAATCCTCATTTGAATAATTTTTATTTTCAACACTAACTTTTATACCAACATTAATTCCTGGGTTCCAAGCCCATTTGTAACTGTTAGCAATTAATTCATCATGAATAGAAATAATAACTAATTCATTTTTACTAACAGAACCATTTTCACAAAAATCTAATGCATTAATCAATGACAAGTTTACAACAAGTAAAACTATACATATCACCACCTTATTCATAAAATAATTAAGTAAAAAACATTTATAAATCTTTAATAAATAGCATAAGTTAATTTTACAATTACAAAGATTATTGCAAAAATTAAAAGAGTAATAAACCCAACAATAAAATAAAAATAAAAATTTAAAGAATCATCTGAAAATTCATAACCTTCAACCAAACTAAGATTCAATTCTAAATTTTTTTTATTTAACTCTTCTTCAAAACTTTGATTTAATTTTTGATTAATATTTTCACTAACTTTTTCATTAAAAATTTCAAAATCATCTTCAGAGGGCTCAATAAATTTAATTACAAAAACCTTATCATCAAATAAATTTGATTCTTTTTTATAATAAGATTTATCTTCATCATAATTAAATTCAGTTGAAAAAGTAATCTTCCTTGTTTCATTAAGTTTATCCGCAGAAATCAAAAACCAAAAATGAACTTTCCTTGTTTCAAACATACTTAAATTCTCAATTATAAATTCTTTATTTAAACCAAGATTGGAATTATAAGCCCTTAATTTCACTTTTGGTTCATCAAATTTTCCAAAATTAAATACATGAATTAAAAAACTAACATTAGTCCCATTAACCACATTATCCTTTGGTCCAATCACTTTTTTAAGAATAATATCATGATCCAGACGATCAATAATTACTTTAGTTAAATTAACCCATGATTCTGCTCTTAAATAGGTGCAAGCTGTTTCACTATCTGAATACAATTTAGCATATAATTCATAAGAACCTAAACGTATTGACTCACTTAATGAAAAATCAAAAGCAATATCTTCAGATATATTTTGTTTTAAATGAATACTTTTAATTAAATCGTCAGAGTTTTTCGAAAAATCAACTGCATCTCCAGATTTATTAATAAAAATTAATTCTAAAACAAAATTTTCATTTGAAAAATTTTTATTCTCAACATGAACATTAACTCCAACATTTAATTGATTATTCCAATCCCATTTTACATCATTTTCAACTAATAAATCACTTATGTTATAAATTCTTAATTCATTACCCCCAACATGAGTAATACCTTCACAAGGATCAAATGCAACAACAACAAAAAGTTGAGAGATTAATATAAAAAATACAAGCAATACATCTCTTTTTTTCATAATTTATAAAGACAAAAAACATTTATAAATCTTTTATAGAAGTGCCAATAAATTTTTTATGATTTAATAAATTATCTAACTGCTTTAAATCTTGCCCAAGAATATATGTAGGAATTTTATTTTTCAAAATATTTTTTGATGCATTTTGGTCTAAAACAAAATGCTGACCAGGTTCAAACTTTATTTTATTTGCAATTATATCAAAATTTTCCCATGAGATTTCAGAAATAAATTTTGCATTTTTATGTTTAAGAGGATTCTTATCATAAAGACCGGAAACATTTGTCAAATTAATAAAAATAGTACCAAAATGTTTAGCGATATCTGAAGCAGTAGAATCAGATGTTTGATTCGGTTTGTATTCTAATGCCCCGCAAAAAACAATATCTTGCTTTTTAATATTTTTTTCCAGAGTTTTTAATGTATGAGGCACACCTTCTTTTGGATCTAAACTAAAAAAATAACTCATAAACCTTGCATTCATCCTCGTAGAAGAAATACCGATAAAATTTTGCAATAAAACATTTACACCAACACTTTTTAATGCAGAAGCATAAATCCTTGCAGTGCTTCCCCCCCCGCAAACAATAATAAATTTATATTTTGAACAATTTTTTAAAATAACCTGCTTAAATCTTTTCAAAAAATTAACATCAATTCCACTCGGAGGGATAATCAAACTCCCGCCAAGACTTAATACAATCACCTTCCTGCCCATTAAATAAAAAGATAAAAGAACTTAATAAAGCTTTCTTCAAAGCAATTTTATTAATTCCTAATGAATAGTAACAAAATAGTAAAATTTATAAATAAAAAATACCTACAGAAAAATATGAAAGATTATGGATTAATCAATGAAACTGAATTAAGCGATAAAGAACTTTTGGAATCTGCTTATGAAGAATTAATGCAACAAAAAAACAATCCTCAAAGGAGAAACACAGGCACAATTAAAATCGGATGTGAAGACGAACTACAAGCATATCTAGACTATCAAATTTTTGAAAAAGATAAACAAGAAATATTATATATAAAAGACACACAATCATATTATGAAGGAGAAGGAAATTTTTCTAAATTATTAACAAGACTCGAAGATATAGCAAGAAAAGAAAAGATTAGAATATTAGAGCTTAGTGTTGACGAAACAAACTCTAGAGCAAAACAAATATATTTACATAAAGGATTTGAATTATTAAATCAAGAACCTGATGAAACAGGATTTTATTATATGAGAAAGGATTTAGATTGTTAATCAAAAAAACTTTATTCATAAATATCTTTTTTATTCACTTATTGCACCAACAGGACATGAATTAACAGCTTCTTTAACGCAAGGCAATTTTTTTTGAGCTTTTACATGAGATTTTCCATCATCGCCCATTTCAAAAACCTCATCACAAATATTTGCACAAAGTCCACAGCCAATACATTTTCCCTTATCAACTTTAATCATATAATAAAAAATAAAATTTACTTTAAGAATCTTTCCACAAATTTCTTTCCAAACTCAAACTTCTCTTCAAATTTAATAACAAAAACACCCAAAAAATAACCGATTAATCCTCCGGCAATAACATCACTTAAAAAATGCAATCCAAAATAAACACGGGAAAAAACAACCAAGAATGCAAAAAATAACCAATAAAATCGGAATTTAAAAAATTGTCTTAAAATTAAAGGAAACACGCAAAAAACTAATAAACTATGAGCAGACGGAAAAGAATAATTCCAAACAAAATGACTTGCATCTTGTAAAACAGGCAGTAAAGACACAAAATCTAATTGATAAGGTCTAAGTCTATGAATTGAAAATTTTAATAAAAAACTAATAACCGCATAAAAACCAATTGTAACCCATAACGGCAAAATCCATCGACGATTCTCTTTCTTAAATAAAAGTAAAATTGTAAAAAAAACAACAAAAATAATTTCTGAACTAAGATCAATAATTAAAATAAAAAAGTTATCTAAAAAATTATTCCTTAATAAAGAAACATTTTGCACAATAAAAATATCAAAGTAAAAACTAATTAACAAGACAAAAAAAACTAATAAAAATAAAATTAACTCTTTTCTTTTCATAACTATAACAAATAAAAATTCTTTTAAATATATTTACTAAATCGCATAAATTTATTTAAAGACAGAATCAATTCAATTTTTGGTAATAACATGACATTCATTCCTTATGAAAAAAGAAAATATGGACCATTAGGACCAAAAACTAAAGAGATTATAGAAAAGACAGATAAATATAGTTCAAATCATTATGCAAGATATTCCTTTGCTCCGATTTATGCAAAAGGACCATGGTTATATGATGCTGACGGAAATAAAGCATTAGACTTTCTTGCAGGTTATTCTTCAATTTTAACACACAAATTAGATGAAGCATTTGCAGCTTACACCGACGAATATTACAATGGTACAGATTTAATAAGTGGAGCACTTTATAACAAACCCTATGCAGAATTTTTGGAATTAATTACAAACTTAACTGGTTATGATAAAGTCAATCCAAAAAGTGATGGAGGAACTGCAACAGATTCAGCTATAAGTGCATTATTAAATCACGGAAAACCAAGAGGAATAAAATCTCCGGAAGCAATTTTAATAGAACAATATTTTCACGGAAGAACATGGATCTTTGGTTCAAACGCCTTATTTGACGACGACCAAAAGTATAATAGAAATCCACAAGCGGGAGGAATCAGAGTTGTCAAAAATAATCTTAAAGATATAGAAAATGCAATCAATGAAAATACAGTAGGAATATTCATGGAAACTCATCAGGGCGAAGGAGGACCATTATTTAATTCAAAAGAACATTTTTTAGCAATAAGAAAATTAACAAAAAATAAAGGAATTTTTTTAGGATGTGATGAAATCCAAACAGGATTAGGAAGATGCGGATACTTGATGGCTTGGCAAGAATTCGGAGAAGAAGCAAGACCGGATTTTGTGACATTAGGAAAAGCATTAGGAGCAGGATTAGTTCCGGTTTCAATGACTGTTGGAACAGAAGAATTCATGAGCATACTTAAACCTGGAAGTGATGGAAGCACATATGGAGGTTATCCATTAGCAGGAAGAGTAGGAACAGCAGTTTTAAATTATATACAAAGAAATGACATCTGCAAGAGAGCAACAAAAATAGGAGATTACTTTACACAAAAACTTGCAGGAATTCCGGGAATAAAAACAGATCATAAAGGAGCATTAATTAGAGTTGAACTTGAAGGGGTAAAAACAGCAAAATATGCTTGTTTAGAAATGCTTCTTGGAAAAGATAGAAACCCACGAGTATTCATGAAACATGGTCACTATGACCCAATTAGAGATGTCGCATATACAAGAATCGCCCCCCCAATTGGAGCAATGACAGAAGAACTAATTGATTTAGCCGTCGAAAAAACAATTATACCAGTATTAAGTCAGGCATCAAGAAAAAAATAATTTTCAGAAACTATTTAAACAAAGAAAAATTAATCTTTAAATGAGAGGCAAAATTTTAGACTTTTTATTAAGATACATTCTCTTAATTTTAATTGCATTGCCAAATTTAGCAATTTTCTATTATATTTTTACACCACTAACAATTTATCCGGTATATTATTTACTAGACATTTTTTTTAATGCATCATTAATTGGAAATATAATAAAAATAAGTTGTACACCAATAGCGATAATTGATTCCTGTATTGCAGGAGCAGCATATTATCTTTTATTAATTCTTAACTTATCAACACCGAATATAAAAACTATACTGAGAATAAAAATGATATTAATATCTTTTGCTTCACTTTTAATTTTAAATATTTTAAGGATATTTTTATTAAGTGCTTTATCGCTTTCACATTCAGTTTGGTTTGACTTAACACATAAATTATTTTGGTACATATTAAGCATTGTAATTGTAATTGGAATTTGGTTTGCCCAAGTAAAATATTATAAAATTAAAGAAATACCTTTTTATTCCGATTTAAAAGATTTGTATAGCCATACCAAACATAAAGATACAAAGACTAAAAACATAAAGAGAAAATCTTCATCCAAAAATAAAACAAAGAAAAAATGATTTTTGAATTATTTTCACAATTAATATCAACAATTCTTTCAATAATTAATGAACTAGGATATTTAGGAATATTTCTTGGAATGACCATTGAAAGTTCATTTATTCCTTTTCCCAGCGAAGTAATTTTAATCCCTGCAGGAGCATTAATTTATCAAGGACAAATGAATTTTATTCTGGTTTTTATCGCAGGATTATTAGGTAGTTTAACAGGAGCATTAATTAATTATTTTCTGGCATTATATCTTGGAAGAACACTTGTTGATTTATTAATTATTAAATATGGGCATATACTATTTATCAACAAAAATCAATTAGAAAAATCAGATAACTATTTTAAAAAACACGGAGAAATCACAACATTAATAGGAAGATTAATTCCGGTAATAAGACAATTAATTTCACTTCCTGCAGGATTTTCAAAGATGAATTTATTTAAATTCTGTTTATTCACATCCCTTGGAGCAGGGATATGGACATTAATTTTAATTTCAATAGGATATTTCATCCAAGGAAACATATCATGGTTCATCCAAAACAAAATAATAATCACAATAATAATGCTAATTTTTTCTTCAATAATATTATTGGGTTATATGCTAAAAAAGAAATATCAAATTAATAAAAATTAATCTTCTTGAAGATTTTTAAGTCTTTCAATTTCAATAAAATTTTCAACCATTAATTTTTCTGTAACTTTTAAAATCTCACAATCATCAACATTAATGGTATAGCAAGAAGGACCAAATTGAGTAATGCTTGTTTCTTCGCCAGATTGAATTTGAATAAAAGAATATTTTCCGTCAGAATCACAAACTGCATTTTCATCCCTTAAAACTTTTATATCCAGAATTTGATATTGCTTTAATAAATTTGCAATGCCAATCATACCATCACCGTCACAATTAAAGTCTTCAGTCATGTTAATAACTAAATAAGGCAAATAAGTCATATTAGCCTCAAAAGGAATATTTTTTAATTTACGAGGGTCATTTCTCAGATAAAAGTTATAAGGAACTATTACACCCTCATAAATAACAGGCAAAGAAGTTTTATATAAAACTAACTGTCCTTCTTGCACAACATCAAAAGTAACTCCCTTATATTCAAAATGTCTAACTGAACCTATAAAAAAATAACTGCCCAAAACTATAGCTAAAATTATTCCAAGACCAATCAAAATATTTCTAAGTAATTTATTTTGACTTGCTAACTGTTCTCTTGTAGCATGTTGATTTGTTTCATGTCCGCAAGATTTTATAATCTTCTCTTTACCGCCTTTTTCAACTTCAAAAACTTCACAAACTTTGGTTTGGTCTTTAACATCAACTTTTTTATTATTAACTTTTTTTTCAACCATTTTATATTCAAATTTTTAAGATATTTAAATCTTTTATTTCTTAAAATTCTACTTAAAACTTTTTGATTTTATTATTTACAAATTCAAAACATTCCTAAAGAATAGATAGATTAATTTTTGATTAACTTATTAGAAATTCAAATATTCTTAAGGGCGGGTTTGCGACGAATAGTCGCATTTAGTGGGAATATCAAAAATCAATCTTTAAAAATTCAAAATCAAAAAGATTTCATTTTAAAAATTTTCTTAGGAAACCAGCGGGTGTCATTCCAGGTGGTATCACAAGAAGGCCGAAAGTTTACACTTACATCAATCCCGAAGGTAAATCCAAAAATTGTAAGTGTGGACTTGAGTAGAAAGTTTACACTTGCATAATATTCTGAAAGCAAATTTTAAAAGTTGCAAGTGTGGGCTTGAGTTTAATGATGCCACCCTTCCAGACTTCGAGGAGGGTTAAAGGGAACCAGCGGGTGTCATTCTATGTGGCATCCACGAAGGTTCATAAAGATGCCACCCTTCCAGACTTCGAGGAGGGTTAAAGGGAACCCAGCGGGTGTCATTCCAAGTGGCATCCACGAAGGCTCATAATGATGCCACCGCTCCGCAATTTGAGGAAGCTCAAAAGAAACCAGTGGGTGTCTTTTATTTTACACCAATAATCCTCAATAAAAATTCATCAGTAATTTTCACCAAATCTTCTTTAGGACCTTCAATAAATACACATCCATCTTTCTGAATAATACTGCCGATAGTACTCTCTTTTACAATAATAAAATTACTACTGCAATCTTTAACCGGAAGGTCTTCCTCACAAATAGTATCATTACCAAAACATGCTAATTGCATTCGTTGAACAACTTGATTAAAATTAATATAAATTTCAGAATTTACATCATAATTCTCAGAAGATAGATAAAGAGGCAAACCAGAATAAGAACTTAAATAATTTAAGTCTCCAACATAAACACTTAAATTTTTCAAATCTTTAGGATTTTCTTTGAATACAAACTGATAATTACCCTGATCTAAGGTCCAATAACCATTTTGATTTAAAAATTTAAAACCATTATAAGTTACATCTGAAGTTTTTGAATCTTCACCAAAAGAATTAACAACAATTCCAAAAGAACTCCCAAACATTACAAGGATTAAAACTACAGCAAGAATCATTTGATTCCTTTTCTGCTTTTTTTCTAATACTTCTTTTGAATAAATTTTTTTTACCATTGATTTTTATTTTCCTTCTAATAAAAACAAAAAAAGAGTATAAAAATCTTACTTTTAAAAAGACTCTGGAAAAAATTATTTTTTAGGATTTAATTCAGTATAAATTTTTATCTTATTCTTGAGATTTCTAAAAAATAAAAACGAAATGTTTATATATAAGTTTATATAAAGATTAGTATGGAAATATATAATGATCAGGAGATAATACACTATCCAAGTTTAAGAACTATGCTAATGGTAGAAAAAATTTTGAAAAAAGCAGATAAAATGATAGACAGAGAAGAACTTAAAAGAAGATTGCCTTCTAAGATTATGCACCAAACTCTAAACTTAATTTTAAAATATCTGGAAGAAAAAGGTATGATAATTGATGGCCACAAAGGAATATTATGGATTTACAATTCTAGTCCTAAATTAAGAAAGACCATTGAAAACGCAAGGGAGATATAATGTTCCAAGAAAAAGAAATTAGCGTTAAACTTTCAAAAGAAGCAGATAATATTTATCAAGAACTTAATAAGATAGTTGGAAAAGAAAAATTAAAAGGGATTAATAAGAAGATTAATGTTTTGCTAATTCATTAAATAATATTTTATCCTCTCTAAAAACAATTTCTTTTGCTTTATTTACAAGTTCTAATAACTTTTGATCATTCTTCGAAATTTCATAACATTCTTTTATAATAATTTTAGATTTATCTTTTTTATTTTTAATTACCATATTCACTATCTCCCAACATCAAATTCAATGCAGTTTTATTTAAATAATTTTCCACATCCTTATCTTTAATATAAATGCAATTTTCACTTAACCACTGTTTAATCTCATCAAAAGTTATTTTGCTATCATATTTAGCTACTTCAATAATAAATTTTGTAGCTTCTTTATACTGAATTTTTAAATGACATTTATTAATCAGCATAAAAATTTTACAAATTGCATAAGCAGTTCTTTTATTCCCATCGTTAAAAAAATGTCTTCTTGCGAATTCATTTAAAACAAAAGCACCAATACTTACAGGGATATTCTGATTTTTAGATTGATGATTTAATAACTTATATGTCGAATTATAAATTCCTCCTTCTTCTCTTACTCCTCTTTCTCCTCCACTTAATTTAATTATAGTATTATGAATATTTATAATCATTTCCTCCATCTTTAATACCATTCCTTGAGGAATTTTCTTCCGAGGTTTATTCCAATAAGGACTATGGCATTTAGAATTTGGGCAATATTTTGGGGATTTTTCTTTTCGCTTTTTCCAAATATGATAACATCTAAAACAAAAAAGAGTATTATCATTTTTAATCATATATGATTAATAATAGTAATATATTTAAATATTTGCATTAAAACTCCCAGAAAATTTAATCCTACAAATTTTCTGAGGAAACCAACGGGTTCACATTCCATGTGGCATCAAAGAAGGCTCATAATGATGCCACCGCTCCGCAATTTGAGGAAGCTCAAAAGAAATTAGGGGGTCACATTCCATGTGGTATCCACAAAGGCTCATTGATGCCACCCTTCAATGTTTCGAGGAGGGTTGAAGGGAACCAAGGGGTTCCTTTCATTTTATAAAGCTCCCGCCAAGACCTTTAAAAAAAAAGAAAAAGAAAAAAAAATAAATTTGTTTTACTTAAACTTATGCAGTGGTTGTTACCATTGTAGCACTTGTCGAAGATGTACCTTTGTACTCTTTAGCTGTATCAACAGTTTGAGTTCTCAGATAAGTAGCAGCATTCACAGTGTCTGCAGCGTCATAACCAGCTACAACTAATGCTAATTTACTAGTAACAGTTGTTCCTGTAAATCCTTTGATCAAGAATTCTCCTGATCCAACACCAGTTGATTGTGTAAACGCAGCACC
>DATDUI010000028.1:0-3411 GCA_035290465.1 Candidatus Nanoarchaeia archaeon
CTTGACTTTTTTAGTCTCAATTTTTATTGGTATAATTTGGCTAACTTTAGCAAGAATATCATTAATTTGATTTTCTATTGCTGTATTTTTTATGATTATATGAGATTGTTCCAGAGCGTTTTTAATCCTTTCGGTTGTAAAAGGATTTCCTGTTTGAGGATCAATAGCATTTTTAACCAGAAAATCTACAGCCTGTTTAAACCGTTTTTCGTGTTCTTCATCACGGTATTCCTGATTAACTTGCACTTCTCCCTCTTTAACAATTTTTTGAACAATAGTATTAACATCTGTAGTCTTGAATGCTTCTTCTAAATCTGCTCGCGACGGAATATCCCCTTTTTTTGAATCTCTAAAAATTCTGTCTCCCTCTGCTTCAATATACGGAATTTCACCTTTTTTAAATTTCAAAGCATTTTCTAAATCTACAATAATCTCGAAATGTTTCCCTGCTTTTTTAATTCGTGCAATAGTGTTTGGCATTTTTTATTATGGAAATTCAATATAATCTTTATATACTGTTTCTTTAAGATAAGAACATTTATTCATCTTTTGAATATTAGTATTTTGACCTATTAAAAGTAAATCATAAATAATTGTTTTGTATTTTACATCTATTCCATCTAACCCATTTTTTGCAAAATCTACAGGATCACGAGAATATGGAAAATTTCCAATTCTTTGAAAAAAATGTTCTAAATTATTTTTATCTCTTTTTGTTGTGACTAAAACAGTTATGGATATCATTTTAAATATTGTCAGGGGTAAATTTTCCTACTAAATTTCCTCTTAATCCTCCTTTTATTCTCATTTCGAAAAGTTTACTTAAAAATTTTAATTCTCTTTGAATATCCTTTGACCACGGAGTTTTATCTAATTCTTCATAAGTCATTCGTGGATTATTTTTTTCATAAAACATTACTTTACGTTTTCCATCCATTATTGAACATTCTACAATATAATCAACCATTTTAAATTTTATAACTCATTTTAAATGTACATTCAGTAAGAAAAGAATTTTCTTTTAAATCTTTAATATTTCTTCCAGCAGAAATATTTAGTAAATCATCAAGCCCCTTAGGGACATTTCCTTGTAATTCAGTTTTAATAAATTCTGATGCTCCAGGATATCTTTTAATACTTTTTCCGTTCCCAAAATAATGCACCATATTGTCTTTATCTCTTATTGTTGTAACTAAAACTGTAATTTCTTCCATTTTATAATCCTTTGATTTTTTCTCCCTCTAAATATTTTAATTTTGCTTCTTCACTTTTAATATAAGTTAATTCAAAATTATCAATATCAAACTCTTTCTCTTTAATCTCTTTAAAAATTTCTAACGCTAAATGAACTCCTTGTTTAATTGTTAAATCTTTTTTGTATTTATCTCTAAGTATATTTTTAATTCTGTTATCATTCTCTCCAATTGCATTAGCATAATATGAGAAATAATTTCCGGTAATATCACTTGTGAAAAGTTCAGGAATTTTACCATTAATGCCTGCAATCATCAACGCTACCCCGAAAGGTCTTGCACCGCCATATTGTGTAAATTGCTGTTTAATATTCGAAATTTCTTTAATAACTAATTCTGGTTCAATAGGTGAATCATAAGTAAGTCTGTTTTGTTGAGCTAAAACTTGTGCTTTTTCAACCAAAACTCTTGCATCAGCCATAATACCGGCAACACTTGTAATAATATGTGAATCAATTTCATAAATTTTATTTGTAGATTTTTCAACAATTAATTTGTCTTTAATTCTTTTATCAGCAATAATAAATACCCCGTCAGTACAAACCATTCCAATACTAGAACTACCAAGTCTAACTGTCTTTTCTGCATATTCAACTTGAAGTAAATGTCCTTCAGGTGAAAACATAGTAGCAGTTCTATCATATCCCATCGCTTGGTGTTGCATATCTGTTGGCATATCCATTTTAATTGTATCTCCCGTTTGGTTTAAAATGGATGCTCAAAAATTTATTTTTTTGAATTTTTGTTGTGTCCATTGTTGTTGTTTTTCCTAATTTTTATTTAGAATTTAATAATAATTTTAATTCTTTCGATTTTCTTGTAAAAATTTAATGGTCTATTTATTTATAAATCTTTTTAAGAACCTTTTAACATCTAGATAGGTCTTTTGGAACATTTAATATCTGTTTAATGTATTTCTTTTGACCAGTAAATTGTTTGCGAATTCTTTCTTCAATTTCTTCTTTATTTAAAGGTTTTTTATAACATCTTTTACTTGCCAGTGCATCATACATGTCACAAATTGAAAGTATCTCTGCTAACTTTTTAATCTTCCCATTTTCTTTTCTTCTCTCAATATTTAGTCTTTGTTCTTGTCTTCTATCGTTATTCGTTCTAGGATATGATTTTGTCTGAAATTCATGATGAGCTACTATAATTTTTCTAATTTCTTGAAATTCTGGATCATTTAATCTTAAAAAACTCAATCTTGGATGTTCCTGAACAATTTTTTTTTCTTCATCGGTTAATTTTCTTTTACGATGTAAAATTTGAATAGGAATATCTAATTTTCCAATATCATGCAATAATCCTGCATAACCTAACATTTTAATCTCTTCTTGAGAGAATGAATTTTTGTATGCTAAATACATAGAAAGAATGCTTAATCTTACGCAATGCTCATAGGTATTTTTGTCAAAATCTTTAATTTTTTTCAAATAATCTTTAACTTTCTTGTCATTCATTAATGGATTAATAATTTTATCCTCATGTAACATCTTTTTTAATAATTGCTCCCTCTTTTCTATCTTCTAAAGAATAACCTAATTTATTAATCTTATCTCTTAATTCATCAGATTTTTTCCAATCTTTATTTTCACGAGCCTTTTCACGTTCTTCTACTAATTTTTGAATTTCATTAGGGATTTTAATTTTTTCTTGTTTAAATAAATCTAACCCAAATACTTTATCCATTTCTTTAATTGTTTTATATTTCCCTTCTGCATCCTTATCTCTAACCAGTTTCCATAAAACCTGCAAAGCATTAGGAATATTCAAATCGTCATCAATTGCCTTTTCAAATTCTTTTAAGTATTTTTTATTTTCTTTTTTATCGTCCTTTAATTCTAAAACAATATTTTTCAATCTTTCAAGAGTATTTTTTGAGGAATTCAAATTTTTTAATGTAAAATTAAGTTTTTGTTTGTAATGTGTAGTTAAAAAAAGATATCTTAATTCAAGGGCAGTATAACCTTTTTCTTCAAGATCTTTTAATCTATAAAAATTACCTAATGATTTAGACATTTTTTTTCCATCAACTAATAAATGTTCTGAATGTAACCAGTAATTAGCAAATTTAACCTCATTTGCCGATTCACTTTGTGCAATTTCATTTTCATGATGAGGAAATAAATTATCCACCCCTCCTGTATGAATATCT
>DATDUI010000029.1:0-4589 GCA_035290465.1 Candidatus Nanoarchaeia archaeon
GAAATTTGTAAAACTGTCAAATCATAAAATTTTAGCATAAATTCATTATAAATTTGAGATTGTGTTAATTTTTTATTCATTTTAATTAAATTTTATTTAATACCAAACCATTTATAGTTATTCCAGGACCTGCGGCAATAGTCAATATCTTTTGTTCTTTTTTAATTGCAGGATTTTCTAAAATCTCTTTTAATAAAATCGGGCAGGTTGGAGAAGAAAAATTTCCATAGTTATATAATAAATCAATACTATTTTGAAAATAACTTAATGGTAAATTAAATTCTTCCTGAATATTTGTCAAAATTTTAGGTCCTCCGGGATGAACTGCATAAACCAAAGATTTTTTTTCTTTTTCAAAATTAATATGTGCCTTTTTGCAAATTTCTTTTGCAAAATCCAGAACATATTCTTTTATTTTTGCAGGAACATAAGGCAAAACAGATAAATTTAATTTATCTGTTGATGATCTAAAATGAATTCCTTTATGGGTATCTGGAATGATTATTTCATTATATGCTAATAATTCTAATCCATTTGATTTTGCTTTTTTAAAATTTCTTTGAGAAATTGTTGAACATAAAACAGAAGCATCACTAAAAAGTGTTCCTTCAATAACTAATTGAGGATTAGGTTTTTGTGCTAAACTTTGTGCAATTAAATCTACATATGGAGAAAATATTTCTGCACAAAAAATATCTGTTGCATAAGGTAAATTTAATGCATTATGTATTGCAGGAAGTGCACCGGCACAACCTCTGTCAAAAAAATTATTTACATAAGTATTATTCCAGCCTTTATCAGCTAAAAATCTTTGCAATGATGTTGGTATTGAATGTTCAGTACTTGTTACATATTCAATATGATTCGGTTGTTTTTTGTCTTGGTATATTCTTTCTAATAACCCATAAATAACTTCATCACAAATTTCAGGAACAGCCATTGACTCATCAAATTTTTTAATTTGAGTGGTTAAAGATCTTTGATTTATTTTAGATGAATTAACTGAATATTTATCAATTTCAGTTTCAATGTCTTCTTTTGTTCTGTTTAAATACTTTGAAGTAATCACTTTATTTTTCAAAAGAGAAATTAATTTTTCCTGAGAAATAGGAGTTACAGGAAAAAACATTGAAATATTATTAATTATATTCATATGATCTCTAATAAGATCCAGTTTATATTCTTTATTCAAAAATTTTATCCCGGTTTAAAATTTTTTACTTAACCCATTAAACAAAAACAAGCTTAATCCGGCAGTAATTGGCAATTGCAAAATAGGACTTAAACCCACACCAAAAAGAGTAGGCATTATTTCTTTATATGCCCACCTTCCAAGATTAATATTAATTAATTCCCAAACAAATGCTAAAATAAAATTTATAATTATAAAAAATACATAATCGCTTTTTGAAGGATTATTTATCCAAGATAATTTCTTTTTAATTGAAGCAATTAATAAAATAATTATAAAAATTAATATAACATCAACAAAAGAAGCTAAAACCAAATGCAAATTTGAAGGTATGCCTGTTAAATCAAAATAAAGTCTATAATGAGAAAATTCCCAAATAAGATTTAAAACAAGAATAATTAACGCTAATAATGATAATTTTTTGAAATCCATATATAGTTTAAGGAACGTTATTCTTTTAAATTTAATCTAAATCACAAACCCTAAAAACTACCTTTTTTTAGATTAATCATGGATAAAATAGAACTTAAAATAAAAAATACGATTGAAAAAAACAAATTGTGCAATAAAAAAGAAAAAGTCTTAGTTGCACTTTCAGGAGGAAAAGATTCAACTCTTACAGCTTATTTATTAAAAAAATTAGGATATAATATAGAAGGTTTTCATATCGATCTGGAAATTGGAACATATAGTAAAAGATGCAGAGAATCTGTTGAACAACTCTGTAAAGATTTAGACATAAAACTTCATATTTATGACATGAAAAAAGAAATGGGTGCAGGAATGTGTTATCTTAGAACATCAATACAATCAAAACAAGCAAAAGGAAATCTTAAAAATTGTGCAATTTGCGGAGTATTAAAAAAATGGATTTTTAATAAATGTGCAAGAAACTTAAAAGCAGATAAAATAGCAACAGGGCATAATCTTGATGATGAAGCTCAAACATTTTTAATGAACTTTTTTAAAGGCAATCCTAAATTAAGCGCAAATTCCGGTGCAATAACACAAAATATTCAGGATGAAAAATTTATTCCCAGAATAAAACCTTTATTTTATGTAGCAGAAAATGATATAAGGGCTTATACAAAAAAATTAAACTTGCCTGTAATTTATGATAAATGTCCATGTGCATTAGATTCATATAGAATAGAAGTAAGAAAATTCTTAAATACACTTTCTACAAAAGAGAAAGAAAATATTGTAAAAAATATGGAAATAACTATGAAAAAATTACAAAAAAGCAAAGAAAATATAATTCAATATTGCCAGTATTGTGGTGAACCTTCAAGAAATAATATCTGTAAGAAATGTAAATTAATGAAATTTTAATATTGTAACTATTATTAAGGAATAACATTACGAAAGATTTATAAATTATTAAAATAATGTTTATGATATGGTAAAATTAGCAAAAACAAATTTATATGATTATTATAACACAGAAATAAATTTCTCAAATGAAAAGAATAGAGATTATTTAGAAAATTTAATCCGGAAAATTGAAGGGGAAGAAAATATAATTGATTTTAAAGAACAACTACTGGCGATTACTCAATTATATCACGATGGATTAATTTTTTCACCTGTTCAGGAACAAAAATGGAAATCACAAAGAGAAACATTGGACAAATTAATAAAAGCAGGAAAGATATCAATTGGACAATTTTATAGTGGAGAAGGAATTGATATAAATCAAGTTAGAGAAATTATTTTACCTTCTGCAGAACAAATTTTAGAATATGGTGATACTTCAAGAAAGGCTAAATCAAGATATTTGAATTATCGTGAAGGAGATATTCAAAATTTTGGATTGATTCTTCAGGAAGAATTAAAAGCAAGAACTATAGATCCAACCGGTCTGATGTGCATTGCTAATGGTGGTTTTGAACCAGCTTATTTAGCAATGAATTTAACAAATATTGATGATTTAATAGTTGCAAGATATTCTCATGTTAAAGAAAATGATTCTCAATTGATGATTCCAGATTATCAACAAAAAAAAGATTTTAAAGAAAGAATTAAAAAAGAAATATTAATAATTAATGATTGTATTGATACAGGCAAAACAGCAAGTAGTGTTATTTTTTCAATTTTGCCATTAAAACCAAAAAAATTATTTTTTGCTTCAGTTGAAGGAAATTCAAGAAATATCTCAAAAAAAATAAAAACAAGGAATATTCATAAATCCAGACCTTTTATTTCAGAGATAGAAGTGCAATGACTTCAAATCAAATTGAATCCTTCAAATTATTTATAAAGTATATTCTCTAAAATATATTCATGACAGATGAAAATTTTATGTTAGTATCTTTAAAAGATTCTAAACTCAAAAAAATTGCAGAAGTTCTAAGCAGTGAAACCTCTAAAAAAATAATTAATTATCTAACAACAGTCAAAGAAGCAAATGCAAAAGAAATTTCTGACAAATTAGGTTTAGCAATGAATACTGTAGATTACAACTTAAAAAAACTTCTTGAATCACAAATAATCCAAAAAAGAAAAAACTTTTTTTGGAGCAGTAAAGGTAAAAAAATTATAATGTATGAACTATCAAATAAATCAATAATAATTGCTCCAAAAGATACAACTGAAATATTTTCAAAACTTAAATCATTATTACCCGTTTTCTTATTAACCGGTTCATTAACATTTGCAGTTTATGTTTATGAAAAAATAACAAACTCATTAGCAAATATTCAAACATTAAGTTCTTCAGAAATGACTAAAGGTTCTTTTGCAGGAGCACCGCAAATTGCAACAGATACAGCAAGAGATGTAACAATAAATTCAATAGAAAATTTTGTTGGTTTCCCGATAAATCCATTATGGATATGGTTTTTAGCTGGTTCATTAACGGCAATCTTAATCTTTACAATATTAAATTGGAGAAAATTGTAAGGAGGTTTAAAGAAATATGACAAAAAATACAGCAGTACAAATAACAATAATAATTTCAGTAGTTGTATTAATAATTGCTTTTTCAACATTATATATTTTTAATTCGGCAGTTAATCCTGAAAAAAATAGTATTAATGTTCAAGGTTTGGCGACAGTAAAAGCAATGCCGGATGTAATCAGTGTTTATTTTAACATTGAAACAACAGGAAACACAAGTGAAGAAGCAAAAGATGCAAATTCTTTGATATTAGATGAATTAATTACTGAATTATTGAAACAAGGTTTTGAAAGAAAAAACATTGTAACTGAAAATTACAATATTTATCCTAATTATGAATGGGATAAAAATGGCAAACAAATTGATAAAGGATTCAAAGCAACTCATTCAATAAGAGTTGAAATTGATTCAGAAGATTCAGATAAATTAGGTAGCATTATTGATGCAGGTGCTAACGCAGGTGCAGGAATAAGTTACATTAATTTTGAATTAAGTCAA
>DATDUI010000030.1:0-3881 GCA_035290465.1 Candidatus Nanoarchaeia archaeon
TAAAAAATACTTAGGAAAACACGTTGATGAACTTGATCAAAAAGAAATTCAAATGATTATGGGAACATATATGCAATATCTTGTTGAAAAAACAATTACGGAAAAAATGTTGCCTCAAAGACAAGAAGGAAGAGTTAAAGGATTAGAAGGTATTTTTGGTGCTAAACCAGAAGAAAAACCTAAGGCACATTAATTTTTATTTTTTAACTTTTAATTTATAGAATTACAGATATTATTTATTTTCAATAATATCGTTGACTATTTTTATCATTGCTTCCAAGAATTTTTCAGCTTTTTCCTGCCATAAATCAATCTCTACACCTTTAAGATCTTTTATTTCTCCATGTCCAATTTTTTTATGAAGGTCAAGTAATTCTGTATACCAATTAACATATTTTGAATCTAAAACGTTAGTGTCAACAAAAGTTTCTTTTAAGTCCATAGGAATATGTTCTGGTGATGCAGGAATTACTTTTGCTGAAATTAATGCTGCATGAGCAGAATCAACCATTGACCAGTATAACCCTTCAATTGCTCCTAATTCGGCAGTTTTACTTCTGGCTAAATGAATCGGTGCTCGCTGAAGACAACTATAAATTGCTTCAGGGGTTGATTTAATTTTTCCTTTAAGTAATAAATATTTTAATGGCTCAAAAAATCCTGCTAAATCGATCATTGCTTCTCCGTATCTTATTACATTTAAAATCGTTGGGTCACCTTTAATTAAATCTTCCCACCATGTGCTTAATTTAACAGTGTTAATATGTAATTTTTTATTATAAGGATTTGCTCTTAAAATTTTTTCAAGTTCTTCTCTATACCAAGAGATTAATTCCTGATCCCATGCAATTGTTACATCGTCAAGAATTATAATAATATCAATATCTGAACCTGCCTGCATATCCTGTTTTACTGTTGAACCAAACAAAACAACGGATTTAATCATTTTATCATATTTCTTGTAAACTTTTACTGCAAAATCCATTGCTATATCATGCTCAGTTGCAAGATTCAATGTCTCGACAGTTTTTTTTGGAAAACTGTTTGGAATTTTTTTCACTTCTATTTTCTTTATTGGAATTTTTGGAATTGGAATTTTTTTTTCCATAAATTATCACCTTCTTATTATATATAATAGAATAGTCTTATTTTTAAAAGTTATTAAAAATAAAATTATTCCATTGGTCTGCCGCTCATTCTTCCTCCACTACCACCACTACCTATGCTTCCACCGAGTTCTGAAGGTAGCTGAGAAAAACCAGCACCAAATTGTTGATAATGAATGTCAGGCAACATCCCGCCATAACCACTAAAATATCCTTGTTGCAAACTTGCGGCTTGTTGCCAATAAGGTCCCATATTCATAGAATAAACCGGAGAACCTAAAGCTTCCAAAGTTTCCTGTAAAGGAGGGGTTTGAAAATGTTGCCACCAACCACTTGCTTCAATTATTTTTTTTGCTTCATATCCTTTTTGTCCTAATTTTTCCATGATTTCTTTAATTGGAACATTACCCATACCCATAGGTAATTCTGTATGTTCAAAACCAAAATTATCCGAGAGATGAACATGTTTTAACATCGGTGCGATAACTTCTGCTTGCTTGATAACATCTTTTTCACTAAATCCTTGTTTTCTTATCATGTTAATATGCCCTACATCCCAAGTTGCACCGATTAATTTTTCGGCGGTTTGCTGAGCTTGTCTTTCAGACATTTTTTCATCTTTAATTAATCGCTCTTGGAATTTTTTTCTTGATTCTTCAATTAATTTTCTTAAATCTTCAGCAGTACTAAGAGCATGACCTGCAGGGGGATTTTCTATTGAGATAATTGGGGCTTTTGTCCCAAATTTTTTATATGCAGCATAAGCAGTATTACCAAAAGTTTGCGAAGATTTTTCTATTGCGAATTTTTCTATTGGTACAAAAATTTCCGGGGCTAAATTTGGATTTCCAAGATTATCTAACAATAATTGCAATGCTTTAGCTTGTCCAAGAATAGTTTGACCTTCTTTTGTATGTATAACATCCCCAAAACCGTCAGAGATTTTCTTTAATGCTTTTCTTTGTTCTTCATTTCCATACTGATATGCTTTTGAAAAAGAACCATCTGCTTTTTTATGAATTTCACGTAAGTAAGTTTCAGCATGCTGGATATTTTGCAATGCTTCTTGTTGAGGTTGAGGTAATGCTTCAATTTTAATCTGTTCTCTACTTTCTAAAAGATTTTTTACCAAAGGATAATTTTGTTGTAAAATTTCATCAACTTTCTCTTTATTAAATAAAATAGGTGTTATTTCAGAATCCCATTGAGATTTATTAGAAATACGAATATTTTCTTCAGGGGTATATTTTGATTCGAATGAAAAAATATCATCTCTTGTAATTCTCCCTTCGCTTAATTGTTTACTGAGTTGTTCATTAGTAATTTTCCCGCTTTCAAGTTTTTCTCTAATTTCTTGCTTTAATCCTCCGCCTAGAGTATATCGAACATCTGATTCCATTGGCATCATTTGTCCTGTTTGTTTATTTACTGCAATTAATTTTTTATGTTTTCGTTCTCCAAGAGGGCCTAATGTTTCAAATTCTGAACCGAGTATTCCTTCTGAAGAGTGGAATGTTACATTGATATTTCCTTCTGGTTTTAATTCATGGCTCCGTTCAAGAGTTTGAATTAATCTTCTTTCTGATGCTTGACGGTTAAGTTCGCTAAAACCTTGTTGCCCAGCAAAACCAGCAGTGTCAATTACTGGACCGTGAATAGATAAATCTACTCCTGTTAATTTTGCTAATCTTCTTACTTCTTCTAATTGCTGTTTTGGAATTGAATCAAAGATTTCCGGAGAAACAAATTCTAGTTCCATTTGTTTTACACCTGAAGATAGTTTTCCTGAAACATCTTTTAGGATATTTGCTGTTCTGGGATCTGTTGTAAAACCTAAACTTCCTGGGGCAACTGAATATTTTGGAGAATTATAATTAAAGGGTGAATCTGCTCCGGGATAATTTTTTGTTGAGTAGTTTGCCATTGATTAATGGTAGTGAAAATAATTTATATAATTATCTACAAGGAGTGAATTATTTAAGAACTCCTTCATAACTTCCATGAAAGCCTAAATCTAAATTATAATTTAAAGTTCTTCCGTAAACTTTTGGAGATTTTTCAAAAATATATTTCCCATTTGTACTTTCTGTTGTTAATGGTAAGTATTTTACTAACGGGAAATAATCTCTTTGGATCATTAGAATATCATTAAAGTAGATTATTTAAAATATTTGTGAAAGAATTATTAATTTTTTGAGAGTTCATTATATTATCTGTCATTTTAATAACTCCTTTTCTGAATTTATCAAAACCACCCTACCACTGTCATTAGAAACCTCCAAGTACTCGTCATACGAGACCAAGTCTAGAGACTTATTAAGATACAATCTGACAAGTCCATCTTCAAGTGCCCAAATATGTCGTGATGAATTTTCATCTTTTTCTTTAGGCAGTCCAAATTCGTCTATTTTTGAATATTTCGTTCCAATTTTCCAATTCAAGCAATTTGCAGTTTTGTATCTTGATTCTTCAGTTAGATTAAAATTTAAATTTGCATCTAATTTTAATCCTCTTAAATCAAAAAAAATATTTAATCTTCTTAAATTGGAAAAAATCGGTAAAGTAAAATTTTCTTTTCTAATCTGTTTATATAGATATTTTGCTTTGTCTTTATTTGGGTAATTTAAACTTCTTAAAACTAAACCAGTATCTTCATAAAAACCTTTAAACATTTCAAGATTTGTTTCTAAATCTTTTTGAGTTGCGATTCTATGTGTATCATTTATTGATTGAAGGAACATATCTACTGCTGTAGCAATGTAAGGGTTTGAACCT
>DATDUI010000031.1:0-10428 GCA_035290465.1 Candidatus Nanoarchaeia archaeon
GGTTTAACAAACGGAGTATGCTTAATTGATGTAAATGGAACAAATCAATCTGTAAGTATTTCAAGTGGCTGGTGTAATGCTTCAAATATTGCCTTAACAGGTTTAACTGACGGAAATAAAACCATCAAGGTTTGGGTTAATGATAGTACAAATAATATTGGATTAAATGATTCTTATGTAGTTCAAATTGATACAACTGCTCCGGTAATAACTTTACCCTTCTATACAAATGTAACAAAGAAAAAGAATACTGAAAGTTTAATCTTAAACATTTCAGTTACAGATGCAACATCTGGTTTAACAAACGGAGTATGTTTAATAGATGTGAATGGAACTAACCAATCTGTAAGTATTTCAAGTGGTTGGTGTAATAGTTCTGCAATAGCTTTGACTGGCTTAACTGACGGCAATAAAACCATAAAAGTATGGGTTAATGATAGCACAAATAATATAGGATTGAATGATTCTTATGTAGTTGAAATAGATACAACTGCTCCGGTAATTACTTTACCTTTCTATACTAACGCTACAAAGAAAAAGAATACTGAAAGTTTAATCTTGAACATTTCAGTTACAGATGCAACTTCTGGTTTAACAAACGGAGTATGTTTAATAGATGTAAACGGAACTAACCAATCTGTAAGCATTTCAAGTGGTTGGTGTAATGCTTCAAATATTGCATTAACAGGTTTAACTGACGGAAATAAAACAATAAAGGTTTGGGTTAATGATAGTACAAATAATATCGGATTAAATGATTCTTATGTGGTTCAAATCGATACAACTGCTCCGGTAATAACTTTACCTTTTTACACAAATGGAACAAAGAAAAAGAATACTGAAAGTTTAATTTTGAATATTTCAGTTACCGATGCAACATCCGGTTTAACAAACGGAGTATGCTTAATTGATGTAAATGGAACAAATCAATCTGTAAGTATTTCAAGTGACTGGTGTAATGCTTCAAATATTGCCTTAACAGGTTTAACTGACGGCAATAAAACAATTAAAGTATGGGTTAATGATAGTACAAATAATATTGGATTGAACAACTCTTATGCTGTTCAAATCGATACAACTGGTCCAGTAATTACTTTACCTTTCTATACTAACGCTACAAAGAAGAAAAATACAGAGTCTTTGATATTGAATATTTCAGTTACAGATGCAACATCTGGTTTAACAAACGGAGTATGTTTAATAGATGTGAATGGAACTAACCAATCAGTTAGTATTTCAAGTGGCTGGTGTAATGCTTCAAATATTGCCTTAACAGGTTTAACTGACGGTAATAAAACCATCAAGGTTTGGGTTAATGATAGCACCAATAATATCGGCTTAAATGATTCTTATGTGGTTCAAATTGATACAACTGCTCCGGTAATTACTTTAAATTTATCCAGTGCAGTGACTGATTCATTAGTTTTGAGTTATTCTACTTCTGAAGGTAGTTGTACTGTTAATAGGGGTACAATTTCAACCGCAGATAGTACTATTGTAGAATATCGTTTAGATTGTGAAACTTCTTATTCATATACTTTAAATTGTACTGATAGTAATGGTAATTCTGCAACATTAACAGAATCATTCTCTACAAGTAGCTGTAGTAGTGGTGGGGGTAGTTCAAGTTCTGGAAGTACTTCTTCACCTTCTTATTGGTCAAATACTTTCTTAAATGAAAATGTTAATTTTATCAATGGTGTTACAAAAGAACTATCATTAAAAAACAGAATGAGGGTTGAATTAAATGGTGCTGATCATTATGTAGGAGTTATGGAATTAACTAGCACTACTGCAAAAATTAGTGTGAATTCTGTCCCTCAAGATGCAGTATTTTCTATTGGAGAATCAAAGAAGTTTGATGTTGATAATAATGGATTTTATGATGTGTTGATAACTTTAAATTCCATTATCAATAATAAAGCAAGTGTTACAGCTTTGCCAATTTATGAAAAAATAGTCTCTGAAGTGGTTGAAGAAGCAGAAGTAGTTACACCTATTCCTACCACAGAAGTTCCAGAAGAAAAGGTTGTTCCCGAAGAAATTGTTGGGCCTACTACTCTTGAAAAGATTATTACAAATCTTGAAGAAAATTCTCTTATATATGGAATATTAATTGGATTAATAATTTTAGCATTAATTGGATATTCTTTTAGAAAAAAGAATAAAAAATTAAAAAAACTAAAGAGATAAAAATTTTATTCTTTTGTTTTGGTTTATTAAATTCTTATTTTAAAACGAATTTATTCGTATTACATTATATATTCTTTTTTAGTTTTTTAACTAGTATAGTCTAAAATGAATAAAAATATTTTTTTGAAGGAAAAGATAAAGATCTTGAAAGATGAAAAGGATATAAAGGAAAAAAAGATTTTATTAAATTTGAAACTTAAAAAAAGAAATTTAAAAAAATCTGAGGTTGCATTAAATAAACTTTATACTTTTGGTGATAATTTAATTCAAAAGTTTGATTTGTTGGAAGAAGATATTCTATCTACTCAAAATATTTTAAATAAATTAAAAGAAGATAAAATTAAACTTAAAACTCAGAAAATATTTTTAAAAAAGTCTATTGCTAAATTTGAAAAATTAATGTCAAGAGATGAGAAAATGATAAAGCTCCTTGAAGAAAAATTAAGGATTGCGAGATAATTCTAAAAAAACTAATATATTCGTATTAAGTTATATATTTTCTTTTTTGTATTTTATGTTAGCATTCAATGTTGTTATTCAATGTTGAATTCTAAAGATGAACAAATGGAGAATGGTAACAGAATTAATAATCTGTTAATTGGAAATCCACAAGGATTAACAATTACTGATTTAGTGAAGCTTTCGAAATTATCTCGTTCTACTGTGAGGAATATTTTATCTAATTTTGAAGGTGCTAAGATTGTTTTAATTAAAAAAATAGGTATGGCGAAAATTTATACCTTAAAGAGTTCTCATGGGAAAAACTGAAACAATTTTAATTGATGATGATTGGGATGATGTTTTTGATAAAATTAAATCGGATTTTCATAAAAATATGTCGCTGTTAGGAGATGATGACTATGAATAAAAATTTATTAATTTTTTTTATTTTTGTAATTCCTTTAATAAATTTTATTTTTGCAACGCCGGTTTTATTGAGTGATCAAGGAACAGATTTAAAATTAGTTTCAACAGGGGAATTATTATCTACTGGTAATATAACTATTTATATTTATGATTCTGTTACTGGTGGAAGTCTAATTTATAGTAATCTTTTTATTAATAATATCACAAACGGTTCTTGGAATGTTGTTATTAACCCTAATTTAGAGTATGGAAAACATTATTGGAAAGATTATAGTGTTAATGGAGACAATTTAAATTTTAGTGGTAATGATAGAATTGAATTTCAATCTCCTCTTGGTTTAATAAATAATGCTAGTTTGTTTAATTTTTCTTTAATTAATAGTTGTGCTGTTGGAAGTTCAATTAGGCAGGTTTATGAAAATGGTTCAGTTCTCTGCGAAACCGACGATACAGGAAGTGGAGGAAATAGTTCATGGAACCAATCTCTTGCAAATGGTTTATATATCTCTCAAGTTGAAGAAGATAATTTAGATGTTAATTCAAGTTTATATTCAAATTCTAGTACTTGGTGGTCAGGCCTTTCTTCTTGGCTAAGTGGCTGGTTTATTAATAATGCTGGGGTATTAGAATTTAACGAGACAAAGTTGAACAATACAATTGATTCCAGGGCTAGCGGATTAGGTGACAACAGTTCCTGGAATCAATCTCTCGCAAATAGTTTATATATTCTTCAAAGTACAGAAGGTAATTTAGATGTTAATTCAAGTTTATACTCAAATTCTAGTACTTGGTGGTCAGGTCTTTCTTCTTGGTTAAGTGGCTGGTTTGTAAATAATGCCGGGGTATTAGAATTTAATGAAACAAAGTTGAATAATACAATTGATTTACGAGCTGGTGGGGACAATAGTTCCTGGAATGAGAGTTATGCTAATACTCAATATGCTGATATTTCTGTTGTCGATACTCAAAAGAATGCTTCTGGGAATTATGTTTATAATGATTCAACTACAATTTATTTTAATGAAACAAAGTTGAATAGAACTATTGATTTACGAGACACTAATGAGACTACTCGATTTAATAATTTAGTTGGCAATTGTTCAAGTGGTGATTTTGTTTTTGGTGTTGATTCTTCAGGAAATAAAGTTTGTCTGACTCCTTCTGGAAGTGGTGATATTACTTCTGTTCAAGGGGATAATTTTTATATTTATAATGGGAGTAATAGTGGTGCAGTTGTTTTAGCTTTTAACGAAACAAAGTTGAATAATACAATAGATTTACGTGCTGGTGGTGATAATAGTTCATGGAACGAGAGTTATGCTGATACTCAATATTCATCAATAACAGAATCATTATGGAGTGCGAATTTTACGGCTTATAATAACAGTTGGAGTTCAACATTTAATTCTACTTATGATGGATACAACTCAACCGGATTAATTAAGAATTGGAACTCCACTGGTTACATAAAAGATTGGAATTTGACAGGCTTAATTATTAACTGGTCAACTGATTTAACCAATTATTTTACAAAGTCACAAATTTTAAGTTTTAATTATTGGAATGATACTTATGCAACTTTTAACAAAACTTATGCAAATACTTTGTATGCAAGTATTTCAGTAACAGGAGATAATAGTTCATGGAACGAGAGTTATGCTGATACTCAATATTCATCAATAACAGAACCATTATGGAGTTCTAATTTTACTTCTTATAATAGTAGTTGGAGTTCAACATTTAATTCTACTTACGACGGATATAACTCAACAGGTTTAATTAAGAATTGGAACTCAACTGGTTACATAAAAGATTGGAACTTGACAGGCTTAATTATTAATTGGTCAACTGATTTAACCAATTATTTTACAAAGTCACAAATTTTAAGTTTTAATTATTGGAATGATACTTATGCAACTTTTAACAAAACTTATGCTGATACTTTATATGCAAGTATTTCAGTAACAGGAGATAATAGTTCCTGGAATGAGAGTTATGCAAATACAAAGTATATTCAAAATGGTACAAATGTTAGATTTACTGAAGTGAATTCTACCGGGAATATAACTACTGAAGAGATTCATTTTGAAAATGATATTGTCAATCATAGGATTTATGATAATTCTACTTGTGTTATAATTAAAGGGGATACCTCAACAATGTATATTTGTTAATGAAACAGAAATATTTTTTTTTTGGGATTTTTGGATTTTTTATTTTATTAGTTATATTTAATTTTGTTTATGGTGCTAATTCGTTATCCTCTTTTGACGGAATTTTTACAGAAGGTTTTGAGTCTAATAACTTTTCTGTAAATAATTGGACTTTATCTACCTCTACATTCAATTGGACTATTTCTACGACAGATCCTTATTCCGGGAATTATTATGCTTTTGCAGAGCCAAAGGATGGGTCAGGTAGTGTTTTGCAGACAGATTTGGATACAAGTGATTATATTAATATTAACATTTCTTTTTATGCTTATACTTCAGGTTTGGATACTAATGAATATATTGCGGCAGACTGGTATAATGGAACATCATGGATAAATTTAATGCAAGTTGAAGATATTGCAAGTTATACTTTTTATAATTATTCTCTGCCAGCTTCTGCAAATAATAATTCTAATTTTAAGATAAGGTTTAGATGTTTCGCAGGTAATACCAATGAAATTTGTGCTTTAGATAATATTAATGTTACTGGAAATAAAATGTATTCTTCATTTTCTAATTGGAATAAAACTCCTTCTGATTTAAATGCTAGTGTTTCAGGAAATATTTTAGTTAATGTAAGTATTAATGATTCAAATGGTGTTTCTAATTCAAGACTTTATTATAATAATAGTGGTAATTTAACTTATGCAGGAATTTCCTCTCAAGATTCTGGTTATGTTAATATGACTTTAATTAGTGGAACAAATTTTAGTGGTGTATGGCAAGGAAATATTACCCATTGGTTTTATAGGCCTTCAAAATATAATTTATTTATTAAAGATATAGAAAATGTTAATGTTAGTTACCAAAATATTTATGATGGAATTTTTATGAAGGTTAATTTTACGGGAATTCCTGTTAATTCAAATATGTCTTATAGGATTGATTTTTATATTCTGAATGAATCTTCTTTGAGTGATGATTGTTCTTTATATTATTGTAATTCCAGTTATAATTCAGGTAATCCTATAAATAATAATTGCAGTTATATCGGGGGTCTTGAAATTTTATCTCCGACTTTGGTTTATGGGAGAAAAGCTTTAAGTTTTAGTCTTGATAATAATTCGCAAATTAATTCAGTAATAGCAACTTCAAATATTTCAATTATTTTTGAAGCTAGTCATATTAATAACACAAATGATTCTTGGAAAATTCGGGAACAAAATATTACTTCAGGGGGTCATACTTATGTTTCTGCAGATAATGGAACGAGTTGGGGTTTGAAAAATGATTGGGAATCTGATGTGCATATTCATTGGTATGATTTTGCAAATAATCAGCAATTTCAATATTGGGCATGGGCAAATAATAGTTTGAATAACTCTATTGATTCAGCATTGCAATTTGATATTTGGGAAAGTGGTAGCGATTCTCCTTCTAAGCCTTTAATTACAATTCCTGAAGGATATAATCATTATAAAGAGATTTTAAATATTACTTGGTTATCTTCAAATGATCCAAATGGTGATGCTTTCACATATAATATTAGTTTATTGAATGAAGATGGAACTTTTAATAAAACGATTAATGGTTCTGTGAATCAAAATTTTAATTCTCAGATTTATAATACTTCTTTATCTTTAGATGGAAGATATAAAATAAAAATTGAAGCATGTGATATTAATAATAATTGTAATTTTGATACGATGATCTATTATTTTATTATTGATAATACTCTTCCTCAAATTCAATTTATTGATTCAACAATTTCAACCGGGAATTATTCTTTTAATTATATCTTTGCAAATGTTAGTGCTTATGATGCTAATTTTGATAATATTACTATTTATTTATATAATTCTACAGGTCTTGTTGTTTCTAATTCAAGTAATTTAAATTTTTCTGTAAATTATACCACTCTTTCTGATGATATTTATTCTTTGAATGCTACTATTTTTGATCGTGCGGGGAATACAAATCAAACTGAAACAAGAACAATTATCTTAGATAATATTGCTCCAACGATAAATTCTATTAATGCAACTCCAAATCCCGTTGAATCCGGTCAAAATATTATTATTACTGCAAATGTAACTGATAGTATCTATGTTGATTCTGTATTATTTAATTTAAATGGTGTGAATTATACAATGATTAAATCCGGTGATATTTGGAATTATTCTTATAATACTACTAATTTAAATGTTTTAATTTATAATTATACTATTTATGCTAATGATAGTTCAAATAATTTAATTTCCAGTACTGGGAATTTTTCTGTTGAGGGTTATTTGATTAATTTTAGCATGCAAAATTCTTCAAATGCTTTGTTTAATTTTACATGTCTTATTATTAACTCTACCGGTGAAATTATTCATAATGATACCGGGATGGCTCATACAATAAATCTTACTAAAGGTTTTTATGAATTTCGATTGATTCCTATTAATTATTCTTTTAAGGAGATTAAATTTCAGGAAATAAATGTTTCAAAAAGTTTAAATCAAATAATAGATATTGAAAATTCTGCAGATAATTTTGGTTATAATAAATTGTATTCTTTTAATCCTCTTCTTGATAATTTGACTTTTATAGATAATCAAAGTAATTTAACAATTACTTTTACTGCTTCAGATATTACTAATAATAAAATCTTGTATAAATGTGGGGATTGGAATTGGACAAATCAAAACTGTTCCGGAACTTGGGTTCCTATTCAAGGTATTTTTCCTGGAGAAGATTATACTTTTGTTATGGATAATTTATCTGATCCTGGTTTAGCTGAAGGTAATGGAACTTTTTTTGAAGGGTTTGAGGGGACTCAAGCAGATAATCAATCAATTGTTGGTTATGATAATGCTGGGTGGACAATTATAGATGGAGGTACTTGGAATCCAAATGATAATGATCAATTTGCAGGTGTTCAATCTCTTTCTGTAAAAAATACTGGGGGTATTTTTGCATGGAATGAAATAAATGTGAGTACACAAAATTATTCAAGTGTTAGATTGAGTATTTATTACAAGGATTCTAATAATCTTGAGGCTGGAGAATTTTTGTCTGTTGATTGGTATAATGGTACAACTTGGATTAATGAAGTTAATATTTCAAATGTTGCAACTTATACTTTATTTAATCAAACATTATCTTCTAATGCTGTTAATAATTCAAATTTCAAAATTCGATTGGGTTGTAAAAATAATGCGGCGAATGAATTTTGTTATTGGGATAATATTCAAATTACCGGGCAAACTAATACCTGTACTTATTCAGGTTCTGGAAATTGGTTAGTTAATTGTTCAGATAATTGTTCAATTTCTTCAAATATTAATCTTTTAGGGAATAATATTTCTATTACTGGTACTGGTATATTTTCTACAACCGCAAACATTACTAATTTTAAACAATTGTTTATTGCCGGGACAGATTCAACTAATCGTTGTGAAGTTTACTGTTCGGGTGGAGGTTGTTTTAAATGATTAAGAAATTAATTTTATTTTATTTTATTTTATTTTTCGTGCCTTTAGCTTTTGCAGAATTGAATAATTCTGAAATTAATATTTTTGCACAGGGTGTTAATTATGTTGTTAATCTGTTTACTTTTGGTTCGCAAGGTTCTTTAACTGAAGGAGTTTATGAATCGAGATTTATTACTACTGGTCTTCAAACTGGAAGTTCTCATGCACAGGGTGAATTATATTTAGCGAATGTAGGTTTTTTGGGCAATTCTTCTAGTTTAGAAGTTACCCCTGCTCCGACTCCTACTCCTACTCCTACTACAACTCCTACCACTGCCGGGGGTGGAGGGGGTGGTGCGGTTATTGTTCCTGAATGTTTTGATGATTCTAATTGTGATTTAGGAGAATTTTGTTTTGAAAATAAATGTTATCTTTATGAATGTGAAACTGATGCTGATTGCAATGATACAAAAACTTGCTGGATGAATCGTTGTGTAAAACTTTTTGATATGAAAATAGTTGATCTTGCTTCTCCGATTTATCCTGGTGAATTTTTTAATTTTACATATTATCTTAAAGGTGTTGCTCAAATTCATGGTGATGTTAAGGTTAATTTTTGGCTAGAAAAAGATGGAATAAAAGTTACAGATGGATATGATACTATTTATATGGGAGATTTTGAAGAAAAATTGGAATCTTCTAAATTATTTTTACCTATTAGTATTTTAAATGGAGTCTATAATTTTTATGCAGAAGTAAATTATGATTCTTATTATGCTCGGGCTTCAAGGGTGGTTGAAGTTTCTAAGGAATTTAGAAGGTTGGGGGATTATGAATTATTAGATATTTTGTTTAGGTTGGAAACTCGAGAAGTTTCTAAGTCTGAAGATCTTGTTGCTTTGATTGATTTTGAAAGTTTTGGTACTATTCCTGCAAAAATTAATTATAATTTGATTATCTCCCAAAAGAATAAAGAAGTTTATTCTGAAGATGGAAAATTAACTGTTGAAACTTCAGAGACATTAAGAAAAACTTTTGATAATTTAGTTTTAAAAAAGGGATTTTATAATATGCAATTTAATGTTGTTTATGGCGAGGGTGTTTCTGAAGATTTTAATACTGATTTTGAAGTAATTAAGAGCTTTAGTTTTGTAGATAAAGTTAAGGATTTTATTGTTAAATATTTGACTTGGCCAATTATATTCCTGTTGATATTATTTATTTTTATAAAATTAAAAAGAAGATTTAAGAAAAAGCAAATTGATGAACTTTCAAAAGAAACTTATCAATTTTTTGAAGTTTCTTTCTTTAAACGTTTTTTTATAAATTTAAAAAATATTTTTATTCCAAAAGAAAGAAGGATAACGAAGAAAAAAATTATTCTTAAAAAGAAAAAGTCTTTTTTGTCATATCTTTTTGAAAAAATAAAACAAAGGAGATTAGAAAATAAACGGGAACAAGAAGAAAAGGAATTAGAACATCATAAAATTGAAGTTTTAGAACAAAAGAAAGAATTATTTGCGATTAGAAAAAGAGAAAAATTAAAAGATGAAGAAAGATTATCTCGACAAAAAAGATTTAATGAATTTAAAAAATCTTTCAGTAATTTTTATTATAATATTAAGAAAAAGATTAATTCTAAGCGTTTAGAATGGAAGCAAAAACAAAAAGAAGATGAATTAATAAAGAGAAAATGGGATGAGATAAGAGAATTACAAAAAATTCAAGAGGGAAGATTTAAAGAAATAGAATCAAAG
>DATDUI010000032.1:0-13893 GCA_035290465.1 Candidatus Nanoarchaeia archaeon
TTGCTTACATGTTTTTCTATCTTTTAGCATATCCGTTAATTTTAATAACTTCTCTATATAAATTTTTAAGAGGGTATAATACATGGTAAATAAAATGTTAAAAAATCAAAAAAGAGTTTTTTGGGAAGCACTATTAGTAACATTTGTGGTCTTCATATTCGGAATACTTTTAGGAATTTCTTATGAATCAATAAGGGTCTCAGACATAAATGATTATTATGCACAATCAGAAATTTCACTAATGGATATTTTAGCATTCAATAATCTGGTAGATTTAGAAAATGCACGTTGTAAAGATTTAATAGATTCAAATATTGAATTTGCAGACAGAATTTATGAAGAAGCAATTCTTTTGGAAGATTTAGAGAATTTAGGAAAAGTAACTGACGACTTGGAAATTACTCATAAAAGATATGACCTTTTGCGAACTTTTTTATGGATTAATACAATCAAAGCCCATGAAAAATGCAGTGAGGATTTTTCAACAGTAGTCTACATTTACGATTCAAAAACTGAAGATTTAACAGTAAGAGCGACACAGAAAGTTTGGTCAAAAATTCTATATGAATTAAAAGAAGAAAAAGGAAGCGAAATAATCCTGATTCCAATTGCTAACGACGGAGAAATTGAATCCCTAAACTTTTTGGTTAACCAATATAACATTACAAAATTCCCTGTTGTGATTATAAATAATAAGATTTTCTTGAACGAATTAAGTACTGTAGAAGAGTTAAATAAGTCTCTTGAAGAGTAATTTTAGATTCTTTGTTGATATCATTTGAGTATAGTAATATTAAAAAAGACTTATTAATGAATTATCTTATGGAATGTTCAAATTGCGGTGCTGAAAATAAATTATTATTTAAAACAATTTCTAAAAATGGAATAATTAAAGTTTGTAATCAATGTTTAGGAAAATTAAAATCTCCAATTATTAACGACTCTTCAAGAGTTGATTTTGAAAAGCCTGAAGTGAAATTAACTGTCGGAGAAAGACTTGCACGTCTTGCAGGGGTAAAATTAGAAAAAAGAAGAATTGAACCAATAAAACCTGAACAGAATAATAAATTAAAGAGAGAAGAAGACAAATTAAAAGAAATGATTAATAAAAATTATGTTAAGAAATTTGAAGAACGTCCTGATGATAATATGACTTTAATAGAAAATTTTCATTGGGTGATTATGCGGGCAAGAAGGTCAAAAAAAATAACTCAGGAGCAACTTGCAGAAAGTATATCAGAACCTATTGCAGCTATTGCAATGGCAGAAAATGGAAAGATTGCAACAGGCAACCAAAAATTAATCACAAAAATTGAAAATGCTCTTGGAATTAGGTTAGTAAAAAGTGATGAAATTCAAAAAACTAATAATGAAATTAAAAGACCAGTTGAAGTTCCCAGAGAATTAAGTTTTGATTCCTCATCAGCAAAAACATTAACTATATCTAATCTGCAAGAGATAAAAAAACAAAAAGAAGCAAGAATTTTAAAAGAAAATGAAGAAAAAAATTATTCTGTTTCACCTTCTTTCGTTGAAGGAATAAACAAAGTCGAAAATTATGATTATTTAAATGAAAGTATAGTTTTAGATGAAAAATTAGAAAATAAAGAAACTTCAGCAAAATACTTTGATAGTAAAGGAAAAGAAATAGCCCTTTCAACTCCGAAAAGAATTGAAAGAGAATTAATAAAACCTAAGAAGGATTTAAGTCCTCAGGAAATTAGGGAAATGATTTTTGGAAAAAATAGATAATTTGGTAAATTTTCAAAACCAAAGAATTTATAAATAAATCTTTATGTCTTAAATACATGGAAATAAAAGTTCTAAATGAATCAAAAGAAGAAATTAAATTAGAATTAGAAAGTATTACATTAACTGAAATTCTTAAAGTCTATTTAAATAAAGATTCAGCTGTAACTTTTGTAGCTTGGAAAAGAAATCATCCAACTGAAAAACCAGTTATTGTGGTAAAAACAAAAGGGAAAACTGCAAAAAAAGCAATAAACGATGCAATCGGTGCAATAACAAAAGATCTGGATAAAATACAAGCTGATTTTAAAAAATTAAAATAATTTTTTAAAATCTAAAAAATCTCATTGTGTAAATTCTATTAATGATTTTTCTGACTTTAAAAATAAATCTTTTCAATAATAATCCTTATTAACATATCTCTCTAATTTTTTATATGATTGACAAAATTTCTACCGGAAGTTATGATTTAAACAAATGGCTTTGTGGAGGATATGAACCGGATGTTATTACAATGATTGCAGGTCCCCCAGGTTGCGGAAAAACTAATTTGAGTATATTAACTGCATGCAGTCAGGCAAAAAGAGGAAATAAGGTCATTTTTGTAGATACTGAAGGAGGATTTTCAACTGAAAGAGTAAAACAAATAGTTGGAGAAAGCTATAAAGAAACACTCGAAAACATTTTTCTTTTTGAACCGACAAATTTTAATGAGCAAAAAGAATGTTTCATAAAATTATTAAATAAAATCAAAACAGGACATGTTAGTTTAATAGTCATAGACGGAATGGCAATGCTTTATCGTCTGGAACTTGGTGATGCCGCAAAATCAAAAGATAATGATAAAATCAAGCAAGTTAATCGTGAAGTTGCAAAACAAATGAGAATTCTGGCTGAAATTGCAAGAAAACAAAAAATTCCGGTTATATTAACAAACCAAGTTTATTGCGGATATCAATCAGAAGAAGATTGGAAAAATGGTGTGGAGCGAGAAACAAATATCGTCGGAGGAGATTTATTTAAATATTGGAGTAAATGTATAATTGAATTAAAACAACAAGGATATAAGCGAAAAGCAATTTTACTAAAGCATCGAAGTTTACCTTTAAAAGAAATGAGTTTTGGGATAAATGATGCAGGGATTTTTAAGAAAGGCTGGATATAAAAGGAACTCCTTGGTTCCCTCAGAGAATTTTGTTTAAATTCTCTGGGACTATCAAAAGACGATACTTTTGAAGTTTTTGAACCTCCTCGAAGTCTGGGAGGGTGGCATCTTTACTCAAGCCCACACTTGCAACTTTTAAAATTTGCTTTCAGAATTTAATGCAAGTGTAAACTTTCGGAGCCTTCGTGGATACCACATAGAATCTAAAAATTGAATAATTATTTTAAAATTTCAGAATATCTTAATTCACACCATAAAAACTTATAAACCCTATCTTATTTTTTAACATAATAAAAAGATGGAAGACCAACAATTTAAACGGCATATTGCATTTAAATATCGTATCGGAGATTTGCTAGTTGGTAAGCCGGTAATGGAAGCAGAAAGATTTAAACATCTGGAAATTGGAAGTAAAAACGTTGTAAGAGTTAATATTTTAGGAAATATTGTTGATAAATATGACAATGACGGAGAAAAACAATATTCTTTTTTTACGCTTGATGATGGTTCAGGACAATTAAAATTAAAGTGTTTTGGAGATGATTCTTTTAAATTTAAGCACGTCAATCAAGGCCAAACTGTCCTTGTAATCGGTGTTTTAAGGTACTGGAATAATGAAACTTATCTTACCCCTGAAATTATCAAAGAACAAGACTCAAAGTATTTATTAATAAGAAAATTAGAACTCGAAAAGAAAAGAAACAAAAATGTTGATCCTCTGGGAAAAAGTGAAATTGTTGCTGTAAAAGATAAAATTTTAGGAGCAATAAAAAATGCTGAAGAAGATGGCGGAATAGAAATTGAACAAATAAAAAATAATTTAACAGATATATCAACACAAATAATTGATCAGGAAATTGAAAAATTCATTTCAGAAGGAATTGTATTTGAACCAAGACCTGGAAAAGTAAGATATCTTGGATAAATCTAAATATTTATAAGTATTCTTTAAAATAAAAATTTATGTTAATTGGAATTGATATCGATGATGTATTATTGCATTTTACACCTGCATTAATTGAATATCATAATCACACTTACAAAACTTCTTTAACTTATGATCAATTTAAATCCCCCAATTTTTGGGAAGTTTGGGGTGGAACAAAAGAAGAGTCAAGAAAAAAAGTAGATGATTTTTTTAAAACAACCTATTTTCGAAAGATGCAACCCATCGTTGGGGCAAAAGAAGCTCTTTTCGAATTAAGTAAAAAGCATGACTTAGTTAATATTACCGCAAGACCCAATTATCTTGAAACAGAAACAAGAGAAGCAATAAACAAATATTTTCCAAATTCTATTCAAAAAATTTATTTAAGAGATTGTTATGGTTTTCGTAAATATTCTAAGAGAGATGTATGTGATTCTATTGGAGTAGATTTAATGATTGAAGATTCTTCCTATTACGCCTTAGAATGTTTAAGTCCAAATAGAGGCATTGCTTTATTGAATCGTCCATGGAATATTGAAGTAGATTTACCAAAAGAAATAGAAAGAGTTAATACTTGGGATGAAGTTTTAAAAATAATCAAATAAATTTTTTTAAAAGATTTGTGTGTGAAGACACACTTTAAAATTTTATTATTTTTTATTAACTTAAATTTTTTTAAAAGATTTGTGTAAGAAGGTACACTTTAAAATTTTATTATTTTTTATTAACTTAAATTTTTTTAATAAATTTGTGTAAGAAGGTACACTTTAAAATTTTATTATTTTTTATTAACTTAAATTTTTTTAATAGATTTGTGTGTGAAGACACACTTTAAAATTTAAGTTTTAAAAAATGAGGTTTATCTCATTTTTTATTAAATCTATATGCAAACCAAATAACAATTCCTAAACCAACTAAAGAAATCAAAAACTTAAACAAGTTTTCTGAATATTGCCAGTATCCACCCGCACCATAAATTAAAGTTCCAATTCCACCAAACATTAAACCAACTCCAACAGGATTTAAATTAAAAATAAATGTCCCTAAAGCTATAATCAATATCCCTAAAGGAACCGCAATTAAAAAAACATTTCTGGAATATTTTTCTGATGCTGTTTCAAAATCTTTTCTGCAAGTATAATCATTATCACAATATCCTTGTGGGCAAGGAGTAGTTATATATTTAGAATCTTGGATACATTGAATCTCTTGTGCAGTCCATCTTCCACCTAGTTCAATACAAGAAGCTTCATCCTGAACATATTTCACTGTTTTGAATTCCTCACAATAATCATTATATTGAGGTCTTTCATAAAAAGTATTAATTCCGTAAATAGTAACAAACATAGTTAAAATAAAAATCGCAAATCCTAAGACAACATTCTTAATAACACTACTTAAACTTTTTATTGACTTTTCAACACTCATAATTAGTTACAAGTATATAACATTTATAAACTCTACGGCTGACATTAACTTATGGCAAATTATGAGGATTTATTGAATAGTGCTTATGAAAAAGTAAAACAAATCGACACAAGTGGTGAACGATTTGAAATCCCAAAAATTCAAGGACATTTTGAAGGAAGAAAAACTATACTAACAAATTTTTTTCAGGTTGCTTCACATATAAGAAGAGACCCAGAGCATTTCCAAAAATTTATATTAAAAGAACTCGCAGCATCAGGACAAAGAGAAGGAGAACGGCTAGTTTTAAACATTAAAGTACCAAGTGCAAAAATCAATCCTAAAATTGAACAATATGTAAAAGAATTTGTCCTATGTAAAGAATGCGGTAAACCCGACACTGAGCTAGTTAAAGACGAAAGATTAACATTCATTAACTGTCTTGCATGCGGAGCAAAACATAGTGTTAGAAGTAAGATTTAAAAGATGTTTTGTGGAGCATGATGCGGAGCCGAGAAATTCTAAAAGTTGCGAATAAATCAAAATTTTTTCTTGATTTAAAGCAAGCTTTTACGGATTGCGAGTAAAAAACATAGTGTCCGAAGTAAAATTTAAAAGATGTTTTGCGGAGCATGATGTGGAGCCGAGAAATTCTAAAAGTTGCTAATAAATCAAAATTTTTTCTTGATTTAAAGCAAGCTTTTACGGATTGCGAGTAGAGCAACTTTGTGGTAGAATTTAATTTTCTCAAGTAAAAATTCAATTATTCAAAAATAAAAATTCGTGCAAGGTTGCGAGTAAAAACATAGTGTCCGAAGTAAAATTTAATTTTTATAACGAATTTCTAAACGATTTTAGCCAATTTTGGAGAAAATCTCTAAATCCAAAGCCTTATAAAATAAATCTTATTTAAAATATTAATAAATTCAATTACAAAAAAGAACATTTGTTCTTTATTTGTGGGAAAAAAGTAATTTGATGAGGCGCTTACTTTTTTCTATAGAATTTTAATTAAACGAGGAAAAAAACAATGGTAACAGGATATTGTGTAACTTGCAAAGAAAAAGGCGTAAAAATTGATAAACCTGTAATTAGTCAAACTGCTAGAGGCGGATACATGGCAAAAGGCACTTGTGGTAAATGTAAAAAAACTACTGTATGTGCTATGATGTCAAAGGATAATGCAGAAAAAGCAATTACATCTGGTGAAGCCAAAAAAGGCTTCTAAAACCTTTTTTATTATTTTTTTTATTTTTTTATTTTTCTTTAGAAAATATTTTTAAATTATAAACCCCATAAAATTTTTATGCAAATTAATATAATTAACTCGTGTCGCTATATTGTAGCAATCTGCGATACAAATCTTTTAGGAAAAAACTTTTCTGAAGGTCAGATTCAGCTAGATGTAAAGGAATCTTTCTATAAGGGGGAAGAAAAATCTGAAAAAGAAATGATCGAGATTATTCGTGACATGGCAATGGAAGACGCAACATTCAATATTGTAGGATCTGAATCAATAAATGCAGCATTAAAAGCAGGACTTATTTTAAAAGAAGATATCAGGAAAATTAAAGAAATTCCTTTTGTAATGGTATTAATGTAAATTAATTCTTTTTCTTGCACAGCATCAAAAATTCTTTATTTCCACCTTTTTTTCCAACAATTGGAGATTCAACAATTTCAATAACTTTTACATAATCTTTAATTTCTCCTTTAATCTTTTTTAAAATTCCCGGCAATTCACTATCTTTCACTTCTTTCTTCTCAATTTCATAATGGGGTTTAATTAAACTTATAATCAGGCCATCATCTTTGAGATTTTTAACTGCATTCGGAATAATTAACTTTTGTTTTGTCCAGCCAACATCAATTGAAATAAAATCAATTTTTTCAGGTAAAGTTACATGAACTGCGTTAGTCTGATCAAGGATAATAGTTCTCTTATCATCTTTTAATACAAAATGCAATCTATTTTTTGAAGTTTCAACAGAATAAACTTTCTTGCAACCTTTTTCCAATAACACTTGAACAAATCCTCCTGTAGAACTTCCAAAATCTGCACAAATTTTATCTTTAATATCTAAATTAAATTTTTCAATTGCAAATTTTAATTTTTCATATGCACGTGATACAGGAACCATGTAAAATAAATACAAAAATAGATTTTATTACCTTTTGGTTTAATCAAAAGGAAGAACTTATTGTTTCATATAACGTTTAATTTCAGAATTATATGAATAATCTTCTGAACCTGTTGAATTCAAAATTAAAAATTCTCCGTTATTATTTTGATATATCTTGCCCATGTTCTTTTTTAATAAATTAATAAAATGTGTTTTAATATTGAAATCTTTCATTTGGGTTTCAAATTTTATTAATCTTTTTTCAGTTAAATCTTCAGGAAAAAGATTACTTGTTCCCCCTATTTCATCTGCATTGTTCAAATTATTCCAATAAAAAAATTGCAAGCCATTTGTCATTAAATAATCACCTTCTTTAAATTTTCCTTTTAATTTTCTATTGTCCATATAAGCAATAATCTCTTTTCCATATACTTTTCTCAAATCTTGTAATGTCGTAGATTTCCAATCAGTTATTACTAAATCAGTAAGAGTTTTTTGTTTAGAAAAATATCTTTTTATAATCTCTAGCATATAAAATAATCGCTTGAACCTTTTTAAAGATTTATTCTTAACCCAACATCTTTATAAAACCAGTTATGTTCTGATTTATCATGGGATTTTATAAACCAAAAGAGGAAGAAACAGAACAAAAAGTAGTTCGTGCACCACTCCCACATGGAAGAGAAGTAATTGGAATAATAGACCAACGACTTGGAGGAAACAAAATGATGGTAAGTTGTGTAGATGGCAAAAGTAGAAATTGCAGAGTTCCAGGAAGATTGAAACGAAAATTATGGCTTAGACCTGCTGATGTAGTAATCGTTGAACCTTGGGAACTAGATAATACAAAAGGAGATATTTTACTCAAATATAAACCCAATCAAATTGAATGGCTAAAGAAGAATGAATATCTTGAAAAAGAAGAAATGGAATTTTAGGGCTTAATCTTAAACAAAAAAACTTATAACCATTAAATTTTATCTTATTATATGGAAAAATTCGCTAAAATAGAATTTTAGTATTTTCCAGATATAAATTCACACAAAAGTGTGAATTTTCGGGAGCATTAGAAAAATGAAAACAATTTTATGTGAAAAAACACAGCGAATTACAACACTAAAGAAGAAATTACAAGAAAGATTAAATGTAAAAATAACAAACAAGGGAAAGGAAGTCTTTATTAATGGTAATCCTGAAGATGAATATTTTGCAGAAAAAGTAATTGATGCATTAAATTTCGGATTTTCATTTTCTTCAGCAATTTTAATCAAAGAAGGAGATTGCATATTTGAAATATTAAATATTAAAGACCATACAAGAAGAAATGACCTTGAAAGAATCCGGGCAAGAATAATTGGAACCAACGGAAAAACACTGAAAACTTTATCTGATTTAACTGAATCACATTTTGAATTAAAGGATAATTTTGTAGGAATCATTTCCCCTCCGGAAAGAATTGAAGCAGCACAAGAAGGAATAAAATCAATTATTCGGGGAGCAAAACAGAAAAATGTTTATAATTTTTTAGAAAAACGTAAAGTTGAAGATATTGAAGATTTAGGTTTGAAAAAACCAAAAAAGAAAACAAAAGAAGAAAATTAAAAAATATTCAAACAAAAAATAAAAAGAATTTTGTTAAGAATTACCTACAAGGTAAAAACATATCGCAAAAGCGAGATGTTCTAAGCGACCCGAGCAGCTCAGAGAATTTTTTAAAAATTCTCTGGGACATTCAAAAGGCGTTACTTTTGAAGTGAATCGAACCTATGAAATAAAAAGAATTTTGTTAAGAATTACCTACAAGGTAAAAACATCTCGCTTTTGCGATATGTTCTAAGCGACCCGAGCAGGACTCGAACCTACGACCTAACGGTTAACAGCCGTTCGCTCTACCAACTGAGCTATCGGGTCAATAATAACTATAAGAATAATTTTCTTATTTAAAGGTTATTGTTTTAAAAATTTTCATTTAAGTCCTGCAATAAAATCACAATAATCTGCAATTCTTGACAATCTTTTTAAGTAAAATATCTCTCTAAAAAAATATGAAAAATAAAATCTTTTTAGATGTAAGAACCCCACAAGAATTTGAAGAAGTACATCTCAGAGATTCTTTTCTTATTCCACTTGACAAAATTGGTAATTTCATAGAACCATTACAAGATTTAAAAGAAACAATTGTAATTGTTTGCAGAAGTGGAGCACGTGCACATTTTGCCCAAAAAATTCTTGCTCAGGCAAATATAACAAACACAGAAGTTTTAGAAGGGGGGATAATTAACCTTAATCCAAATGAATATCCCCTTGAAAAAGGAATGAAAAAAATTGGAATTTAAGTAATTTTAAAAATGTCTTTACTCTGAAATTTTATGCAAAAATCTAATCAAAGAATTCAATTAGAGAAAAAAATTATTAATGCACATCAAGATTCTATTCAAATTGCAATGAATATGATGAACAAAGAATTTAACGGTGATTTTGATAAAGCACTTGCAGATGATTCATTTGTTTCTCGTATGCAAAATAAAGTTAAACAAATTTGGGATGTGTATCAGCAAGGATATAAAAGATTAGAATTATTGGAAAAAGATGAAGGATATTTGGCGATGGGAGAATGTGCAAATTTACTTGATGAAATTTCTAGCCATTTACCCAATGATTCAAAAAAAGTTTGTCATTATCCTTGTTCTGGTGTTGATTTTTATTGGGGGAGGATATTTGATAGAGTAATCTTTGAAGATATTGCATTCAATCAAGATAAAATGCCAAATATGTGGTGGGATGTTGAAACTTACGGTTATAAAAAAAGACAAGAAATTATTAAAACATTAAAATCTCAAAGGATTATTCCTCAATTAGCAAACTTAGAATTTATTACTGGAGATGCAGAGAAATTAAATGCAGGCAATAAATTTAATAATCCTTTTACAACCCTATTAGTTAAAGGAGGACATGATTTTTTGGGGCATATACAATCACGATTTAAAAATCGTCTTGTAAAATATGGTACAATCATTATCGTGAATCCTTCTAATCCTTTGAAAGAAATTGAATCTAAGCTTAAATATGATGATTATTTTAAAAAAATTTCTTTAGAAGGAACTGATTGGTTAATCCCCTATTCAATGGAATTACAAGATATTCATATTTTCCTCAAGAAGTAATTTAAGTAATTTTAAAAACATCTATCTCTTAGTAAAAATATGCATTTAGGAAAAGTAATCCAAGAAAGAAAAAGTGTAAGAAAATTTTCAAAGAAAAAACCGGATTGGAGAGATATTATTGAATGCATAGACGTAACAAGATTTGCACCAATGGCTGGAAATAATTTTTCTTTAAAATTTATAATTGTAGATGACCCAAAAACTATACAAAAATTAGCAGACGCATCACAACAGGATTTTATCGCAACTGCACCTTATGTAGTAGTCGTATGCACTGATTCAACAAGAACAGTTAATGCATATAAAGAGCGAGGAGAAATGTATTGCCGGCAACAAGCAGGAGCAGCAATTCAAAATTTTTTATTAAGAATTGAAGAAAAAAATTTATCTACTTGCTGGGTAGGGCATTTTGTAGATTCTTTAGTTAAAGAAGCATTAAAAATCCCCGCAAAAATTCATGTTGAAGCATTATTCCCTGTAGGATTCGACGCAGAAAATAAAAAAACAAGACCATTAAAAATCGATTTAGATAATATTCTTTATTTCCACAAATATGGAAACAAAAGAATGACACAACCTAAAAACGAAATGGATGTTTAAGTTATCTATTCTATCTAAAATGACTAAACTCATTAAATCTATCTCTTCAGAAATTGTATTAAAAGAAGAAGTCTCAAAAATTTTATACAACGCAGCAAAACAAACATGGTGCAATCGAAAAGGAAAATTAGGAGAATTAATTGTACCCTTTGACGATTTTAGCGGAGTTCGGGCAATCGATGTCTCCAATCTGCCATATGGTACATTAATGAATATTGGTTTTGATGGTGTCGGCACAAAAATGGAATTAGCCGAAAGAATAAATGATCATAGAACAATTGCATTTGATTTATTTGCAATGGTTTGTGATGACGCTATAGTTCGAGGAGCAGAACCGGTTTTAATCGGTTCAATCCTTGATGTAAATACTTTAGGAAAAGGAAATAATAACTTTATTGAACAAGTGAAGCAATTAACTGAAGGATATATTAACGCCGCAAAAAGTGCAAATGTCGCAATTGTCAACGGAGAAGTCGCAGAATTAGGAAACAGAATAGGGGGATTTGGAAGTAATTTTTTTGTTTTAAATCTGGCTCATAATTACATCTCCCTTAATTTAAGAGAAGATAATTGGAAAGATATCCAACTATTATCTTCATATCTTATTGAGACCAATGAGAAATTAAAAAATAAAATCTATAAGCAATTGAAAGTCCCTGAAAAAGGATTTATAGATAATGCTGATAGCTTAAGAACCTTAAACTATAATTGGGGAGCAGCAGTTGTATGGTTTGCAAAAAAAGAAAGATTATTTACCGGTCGAGAAATACAAGCAGGGGATTATTTAGTCGGATTAAAAGAAACAGGATTTAGATCAAACGGATTATCCCTTGTAAGAAAAATCATGAGGACAAATCATGGAGAAGATTGGCATAATCAAATTTATGACGGAGAAAGTTTAGGAAAATTAGTATTAGAACCTTCAAGAATCTATTCTGGTGCAGTAGTTGAAATGTTTGGAGGATTCCAAGACGAGCCAAAAGCAAAAATTCACGGAGTTGTGCACATAACAGGAGGAGGAATTCCCGGAAAATTAGGAAGAGTCCTAAAACCATCTGGTTTAGGAGCAACAATCTCAGAACCATATTCACCGACGAAATTGATGTTATATTGTCAAGATAAAGGAAATATTTATGACCGAGAAGCATATAAAACATGGAATATGGGACCAGGAATGATTATCATAACACCTGAACCTGAAAAAGTTATGAAAATTTCTAACAACCATAATATTGAATCAAAAGTAATTGGTCAAGTAGAATCTAAACCCGGAATAAGAATTTTCGATGCTGGTGTTTATTCAAAAAATAAATATTTGCATTTCAAATAAAATCTGTAATCTACATTTTTAATTTGATATATTTTTAAAACTTCTTCAAATAAATCTTGTCATGATGATCCAAATCATAAAATATAATTTTATCCTGTGTTTTATCATATTTGAAAATTAAAACAAAACTCCCATCGATATGAACACGTTTAAATTCATTTAAAGGAAATTTTAAATTCTTATAATATTCAATTGAATTTGAGGTAGCAATTTCTTGAATTTTTTTAAAAATAATATCATATCTCTTTTTATCTTTCTGAAATAATTTTACAAGAATTTTATGAAGTCCTTCTTCAATCTCAAACTCATGCATTTTCGCAACTCTTCAATAGAATTAAATTTAATAAAATTTCCTTTCTTATCTATTTTCTTTAACTTTTCGACATATTCTGGTCTTAATTCAGTTTCTAAAAAACTACTGGCATAAATGCCTGCAATGAACTCAACAGCCTGACTTTTATTTTTAAAACCCTGCTGAGCTTTAACTATATTTAAAATTCTATCCTTCTCTTCGCTAACATTTATTATTGCCTGTACCATTTTATTATAATTTATAATGAATTATAATGTTTTTAATCTTTTCAATTTCTTCTAATTTTTTAATTCTTTTTATTATTTAAGAAATTGATATATACCCATTTGTTTTAATCTCTCAATTTCTCTTTCATGTCTGAATATGTCCATAAACATATCTTTAAATGAAAGTATTGCATCAATATTCTCATAAATTTTATATTTTATTAACGAAATTCCGCATAATTTTGCAGAAAAATAATCTGCTTCTTCTTCTAAATCAGATAATTCAAATTTAATCCTATTAAAATGCCCTGAAGCGATATGACCCAGTTCATGGCCTAACGTATGCATCTCATGTGGTTTAAACGATGCATAATAAAAAATGTAAAAATCTTTTCTATTCTTTGTAGTTATGCTTGCATCACAAACTAATGGAGTTTTAATAACATTTACAACTCCATATTCATTCATTGCAACTTTTATTAAATCTTCAATTGTTTTAGGATTATATTTTGTTTTAATCTTTTCTATCTCTGTTTCCAATCTTTCAATTTTTTTTGTTCCAATCATAAAAATAAATAAAATTTTAGTTTTATAAATGTATTTTAAAAAATAAAAACTCCCCGAAGGATTTCTCCTTCGAGGAAATGTAATAAAATTATTTATTGTTTGAAAAATCTATTTATCTCCAAACATCAATTCCTAAATCCGACATCTCTCTAGATGAATGGAAAGCTTTTTCTTCAACAGCTCTACCAAGCACATATGGGGATTTAACTCCTGTCATAATAGTAATTACTCTTACTTTACCAGTAAATTCTTTACTGATTCTAGCACCAATAATCACTTGAGCATCAGGACTTAAATTGTCAGAAACTGATCTACCGATAACATCAAATTCTTCTAATTTC
>DATDUI010000033.1:0-5375 GCA_035290465.1 Candidatus Nanoarchaeia archaeon
GGAACAGATATTGCAATTGAAGCAGGAGATATTGTTTTAGCAAAAGGCTCATTAATAGGAGTAGTGCAAGCAATAAATTTATCAAAAGCAACATTTTCAAAAATAAAGCAAAATTTATTTTGGGCATTTTTCTATAATACAATAGCAATTCCATTAGCAGTCGCAGGTGTTTTAAATCCTGTTTTTGCTGAATTAGCAATGGCATTATCAAGCATTTCTGTTGTGAGTAATGCGAATTTATTAAGAAGAAAAAGAATTTAAGATTTTTTAGTTTTTTAAATTAATAATTTCTTCCATTTCTTTATCTAATCTTGCAAAATCTAAATAATATTTCATATGCATATGCCATTCACTAGCACTTGTTCCATGTGATATAAAAAATCCATTAATATTATAAAGATCTCTGACAGATCCTCTTAAAGAATTATGTGGAAATCCTCTTTTATTTAAATCTAAAATTGATTCTTTTATTTTTTTAAAACCATCATCTAACCTTAATTCTTTTTTATTTAAATCAAAAACAGTTATCTTTCTCATTCTCTGATAAAATTCTGGAGATGCATTTGGTACATGAGCAAATAAAAATTGCATTTGCATTGCCTTAACAAATTCCTGAACTCCACCATTTGAATATTCCCAGCCGTCAGTCATGTGCATCTCTTCAGCTCTTTCTTCAATAACTTTAAGCCATAAAGACATATAATCTTCCTGAGACCATCTAAATTTTTTAGCTTCAAAAACAGAAGGGGCAATAGGAGGAAGTTTTGTGTCAAGATTATCAGCAGCCATAATTCCCATTTCAACATTCGGTTTTATTATATCATTATAAAGAGAATCCGGGTCTTGCTTAATTAATTCTTCTATGTTTCTAACACCTTTTTTTTCTAAAACATCATATAATATTTTTCCCGAAGTAATAGGCATACTTACATATGCAATTGGATGCCTTATCGAAAGATATGCTCCCAAAACCAAGTCAATTAAATTTTTTCTTTCTTCTTTGATATTTTTATTATCGATATCCATAATTTTTTAAATTAATTTTTTATATATAAATATTTATGTAAAATTTAATAATTATCTTTTCATTGTTTTGATTATTTATAAATCATATATGTTGTAGAATAATCTACAACAATTAGTTATATACCCTTAGAACTATTTCTAATTAATGAAAATCAAACCAACATCACCGGACTACATCATAACCCTTAGCTTAGCTAAGGCTCAAATAAAGTTAAAATGGAGGGCAAGATAAAGAAAATGGAAAACCAAACAACAGACAAGGCAACACTAGTAATTACATACAATAGCGTAGAAAACTATGAAGCAGGAACATACAAAGGAAAAAATGGTCCATTAGTAATCTATAGCCATGATAACACAAGAACATGGGGAAGTGAAGAAGCAGATAATAAATTAGGGCAAATCTTACATGGGCTTTACAACAGAATAAATCCTGAAGATGTAGAAAAAATCTACCTATATGTAGGACGATATGCAAAAGACAATGCACTCAGGGCAGCGCAAAGAATGGCGGGACAAGGAAATAAACTAACCTTAGTAGCTTGCGATTGCGACAATAGAGAGAAGCGAGAAGTAGCAAAAGAAATCGGAGTACCAATCATCTGGTCAGAATGTGGTGGAAGAAGAACATTAGAAGAAATAGTAAAAAAAGTTTTAGCTTAAAAAACTAAGGACAAAAAAGAGGTGATGCCCCTAAGGGCAATATGCCTAAATTATGTTGTAGAAAATAAAACAACAAACTTATAAAGAGATAAATATTTTTAGTCTAATGAAAATTGAATCAACACTTGAAAAGATAGGATTTTCTCCAAATGAAATAAAAGTTTATTTAACACTTAACAAAAATGGTTCTACAAAAGCTGGAAAAATTGCAAAGATTGCAAAAATTGATAGAAGTAGTGCATATAATTCACTTAAAATATTACAAGAAAAAGGATTAGTTAGTTATGTTAATATTGGTAAAGTTAAATGGTTTCAAGTTACAGGACCAAGAAGAATACTTGAATATCTTCAAGAGCAAGAAGAAGATGTAAAAGAAATTTTACCTCAACTTCAAGAGATGCATGAAATAAAAAAAGTTGAAGGACAAGTCCGATTATTTAAAGGGCTTAAAGGTGTAAGAACAGTTTTTTTAGATATAATTAGAACTGGAAAAGATAATTATGTTTTTGGTTCAGAAGGACAATTTTCCAAAAGAATGCCAGAATTTGCTTTACAATTTGAACGAATGAAAAAAGAAAATAAAATAAAAACAAAAAACTTAATTCGAAAAGGAAGAATAGAAATAGATCATAAAACTTCAGAAAATAAATATGCTCCAGGAATTACTGAAAGTCCTGCAGTAACAAATATCTATGGGGATAAAATTGCAATTATAATTTGGACAGATGAGCCAGAAGCAATTATAATCGAAAACTCTTTTGCGGCAAAAGCCTACAAATCATATTTTGATTTTATGTGGAAACATGGAAAAAAAATCTAACTTTGCTCTTTTTCTGATCCTCTTGTGCAATAATATCCATGCTTTAATCCCATTTCTTTTGTAATGGGGCAATTTCCACAAATGCATCCATTTTCTTTTTTAATGCATTTGCTTTTACTTATTGTTGGAAAACAAAATCCTCCTTGTTCCTTACAATCAATCCAACTTGGGCAACTTTTACAAATACACATAAATAAAACTTTTTTTTTCATTTCTTGCATATTTTTTTTAATCATTTTATTACCTCCTTTTAATCAATAGAATAATCATATTTCCAATCAGTTAATTTACATTTTTTTGAAATTTTAACAGCATTAATTAAATTTTGAGCCAATAATCTTGCCTCTTTTTTATAACATTCACTTACAACAATTTTTTTATCTTTGTAAGTTGAATTACAAATAGAAGACATGGCATACATATTATTAAATGGAGGAAAAAGCATACCAAAATGACTTAATGTCATAAATAAACTGGAAATAACCATTGACGCACCTTCTTCATGACCTGTAACAATAACACCAGCAACTTTACCAGTAAATCTTTTTAAAAATCCACTGCCCGGAATATTATTATTAGCAGTTAATTCAATAAATTTTGTATGCTTAATGTTTAATTCCTTATCTTTTGGAGCTTTTGAATTTGCAGGTTTTAAACTACCATCTAAACTAATGCATCTATCAATAAATGTCGCCATTAATGTTGACATTTTAAAATTATTCACCGGAGTAGCAAAAATTATTACATCTGCCTTAATTATTTTATCATAAAGTATATTAGTCATATCATCACTTTGTTTAGTTCCTTTTGGATAACATGAGCAATAAAAATGACATTGAGTATTTGTCGTTGAATAACAAGCTTTGCAATGTTGAATGTTATATTTTCTCAAAGGAATTAATTCGGTAGTTGCACCTAACTTTTTGCATTGTTGTAAACAAGTTTCTAAAAGCTCCTCAGAATTTGATTTTTGCTGTGCCATATCAAATTCATCTCGTGCACTTCCTGAAATACCAATAACATGAATTTTTTTTGACCTTTTATTTGAATTATTAGCCTCTTCAATTGTTTCTTTTTGAATTTTTTTAAAAATATTTAATGTTTGTTGATTAACTTCAAGAATTTGTTTTAATTCATTATCAGACAAAAGTTTATTCATTTAAGAATAAATAATTAGTTTATAATAAAATTACGACCTAATAGATTCGTATTTTAATTAATAAAAATCATTTAATTTATTATAATATGAAAATTAAGAAAAATAAATATCATTTTTTATTTATAGTGTTTATTTTTATAATGCTTTTAATTGTTTCTTCAGTTAATGCCATAATAAAATATAATGAACAAAAAAGAAATATTTATGTAAAGATGAATATAATCTTAGAAAATAAAAGCCAGGAAATAGAAAAATTTATTATAAAACAGGAAAAGTTCTTTTGGCAGGCTTATAATCAAAATTTATTTATAAAATTATTAGAAACAAATAAACAGGATTTAGAATATAATCAAACATTAAATGAAACAATAAATTATTTTGAAAAATTTCCGACAACTTCAATGGGGGTAATTGATAATAAAGGAATAATTGTTGCAGATAAAGAAAGATGGTTAATAGGATATGATACTACTGAATCCTATCCGGAATCAATAATGTACTTAAAAGAAGATTTTTATGAAAAAGAAAATACATACATGATTCTTCCTCATCCGGATTCAGGAATATTTTATTTATTAATAATGAAAAAAATATTCAACAAAAAGGGAGAATTTTTGGGGTATTTTTCTTACAGAGTTCCAGATGAAGAAATGGTTAAATTCTTAATGGATTTAAATGGAGAAAGCAATTTTATAGAAAGTTATTTAGTAAATGAAAATTTATTTTTATTAACTCCCTCTAAAATTTTAAAAAAAGAAAATAGCGGAGTATTAACTCAGGTAATTAATACTTCAACAGTATCGCAATGTGTAAATAATATTGAAGCTATAAAACAAAATAAAGAAATCAATAAATCTTCCGGTGAAATTATTGAATACATTACATATAGCGGTGACGAGGTTGTTGGGATTTACAATATTATTTTAAGCCCAAGATGGTGCTTAATTGTAGAGATTAATAAAGAAAAAATGTTTGAAGATTTTTTTAAAAAAATTATAACTAATCAATTGCCTGCTTCTTTTCTATAAGTTTAAGTTTTAATTTTGTCCAGTAAAAAGTATTGCTGAACCGATTTTTTGTGTTTCAAAATGATTAAAATATTTTGTTAAATTTTTTTCTAGTCCTTCTTTTGAATCCTGATAATTATAGAATATTCCTTTTTCATTATATTTTTGCATTAATTTTTTTGCAATTCTGTTTTGATTTTCATCAAAAATTAATGTTGAACCAAAAATAATTCCATTTGGTAAAAGTGCTTTTTGAACATTTTCAAAAATTTTTAACTTTTCATCCATATTTCCAGGAATGCAATGAATAAGGTAATTCATAGAAATAGATTGAAATGGTTCTATTTCTGCAGTTATTTCTTCAAGTATATTTTGAGGATAAACTTCCGAAGAATATCTATTAATTCGTTTTTGTGTTGCTTTAAGACTTCCTGAACTAATATCCATTAATCCTATTCGTGGATTTTTAGAGGGAAAAATACATTTATCAAGATAATATCCGGTTCCTACACCAACATCTAAATGATTTGAAGTAACATGTTTGTTAAAAAAATCAAGCAAATTTTTTGTAGGACATCGCCAAATAAATTGATTAGAAATTTGTAAAACTGTCAAATCATAAAATTTTAGCATAAATTCATTATAAATTTGAGATTGTGTTAATTTTTTATTCATTTTAATTAAATTTTATTTAATACCA
>DATDUI010000034.1:0-3428 GCA_035290465.1 Candidatus Nanoarchaeia archaeon
TGATGATTATTTTAGAAAGGTTGTTGAATTTAATGCTGATTATATTTTTATCCTTGATAAGGCTGAAGTGTCTGATAAATTTTGGGAGAAAGTTAAAGAGGTAAATATTCCTGTTGTTTGGATTGATCATCATGCATTTAATTCTGATGATACCCCTGATTTTGTTAATTATTATAATTCTTTTGATGCAAAGAATAATGATTCTGTGGGGGAACCTGTTACTTCTATTTGTTATAAAGCGACTCAGAAAAAGGATGATATTTGGCTGGGTGTTGCTGGTTGTATTGCTGATAAGTTTGTTCCGGAATTTTATAATGATTTTCTGAAAAAATATTCTGATTTGGGAATTAAATCTAAGGATGCTTTTGAAATTTTTTATAAATCTGAAATTGGAAAGATTGCTAAATTTTTTACGTTTGGTTTAAAGGATAGGACAACGAATGTTATTAATATGCTTAAATTTTTAATGAGTGTGCATAGTCCTTATGAAGTTTTAAGTGAAAACAGCAAGAATTCTGCGATGCATAAACGGTTTAGGGAGATTGATGAAAAATATCAAAGATTAATTGAGAGGGCGAAAGAAATTGGTAATGATGAGGGAAAATTATTGTATTTTCAATATGGCGGGGATTTGAGTATTAGTTCAGATTTATCTAATGAGGTTAGCTTTTTATTTCCGGATAAAATAATAGTTATTGCTTATGTTTCGGGATATAAAGCTAATATTTCCGGTCGTGGAAAAAATATTAGAAAAGTTATTCTTGAAATTATTGGTGGTTTGGAAGGGGCGACAGGTGGAGGACATCAGGATGCTGTTGGTGCTCAGGTTCAAATTGAGGATTTAGAATTTTTTAAGAAAGAGTTGAAGGAAAAGGTTGAGGGTTAATTTTTTTTTTTTGGAGAGTATAAGTTTAGATATAAAATAAAACATTTATAAACATATGTTATAATATTATAACATATGTTAGATAAATATAATAAGTATAAGGCTTTGAAATTATTTCTAGATTTTCCTACTGAAAATTTTAGATTAAGAGAAATTGCGAGGCTTACAAAAATATCGCCTCCTTCAATTATGAATTACTTAAAAGAGTTTGAAAAAGATTTGCTGATAAAAAAACAAATAAAAAGAAATATTCCCTTTTATATAGCATTAAGAGACAACTCTAATTTTATTCTTTACAAAAAAATCAGCATTCTTTTTGAGTTGAATCATTGTGGATTAATTGATTATTTGTGGGATAAACTTTCACCGCAGGCAATTATTCTTTATGGAAGTTTTGCGAGAGGTGAATCAATTGAAGGATCAGATATAGATTTATTTATCTTAGGAAAAGAGAAACATATTGAAGTTAAAGAATATGAAAATAAATTAAACAAAAAAGTTCATTTATTTTTTAAAGAATCGCTAAAAGAACTTCCTGTGGGGTTAAAAAATAATATTTTAAATGGTGTCATATTAAAAGGATATATTCAAGTGTTTTAATATGATAATCAAAATAAGTTCTGACAAGGAAAAAGCTAGGTCAATTTTACAATTAACAAAAGAAAGGGAGGATTTTGTAAAATCAATTGATCATAATAAGTTTTCAACAAATGCTGTAGAAAATTATTATGAAATTATAAAAGAACTTGCAGGTGCTTTATTGCTTTTAGACGGATTAAAATCTATCGGGGATTATGCTCATAAAGATTTAATTGATTATTTAATAAACTATAGGGAGTTTCAACAAAAAGATATTATATTTATGAATGATTTAAGAATAAAAAGAAATAATAGTTTTTATGAAGGAAAAAAGATTGATCCTATTTATTTAATTAATAATAAAGACAATTTATTAAATATTATTGAAAGATTAAAAAAATTAGTTAAAAGTAAAATTTAATTCTGTTTATTGAATTTATTTTTTTGTGGGGTAAAGTGTCTTAGGATGTTTATTAGATTTATAAATAATCAATTCTCGTCACAAAATCCTCGCTCTTGCGGATTTCTTTGTGCTTCGTAAAATATTAATTTTGTCCATCCTAAAAGTGGAGCGATTTTAAATGTTGCTTTGCCGATTAATTGTTCTGATTTAATGTCTTTTTCAATTGTTAATTGTCCATTATTATTATCTCCAATTGTTGAAAATGTGTATTCTCCGTCTTTTTCTTTTATTTTGATTATTCTATGTATTATTGGTCTTCCGTTTCCGTTAAAGATGATTATATCCCCTACTTCTAATTTTTCAGGTTTTGCTCCGGTTATAAATAAAATGTCTCCTTTGTTAAATCCATTTGTGAAATGATATTCTTGAAATTCTTTTTTTGTAATGTCAAATTCCAAATATTTTTGTTCGTGTTCTTTCCACCAATCGTCATAATTTGAAAGTAAATCTCCTTTATGGTACATGCTACATGATTCAACTATTGCAAGTGGTATTTGTGTTCCTGTTATGAAACTTAATGTTGGGAAAAATATGAATTTTATGAATATAAAAATAAAAATTATTGAGAAAACCCATCCTTTCCATGTATCGTCTTTAAATAATAAGTAGTAAGACTGGTTATAAATTTTTTTTATCTCTTTTTTTAAATTCATATTTTTAAAAAGCATGAAGTATTTTTAAAGTCTTTTGCTAAGTGGGATTTTGGAGAAAAAAGTTATAAAGGAGGTGTGCTTTAAAGGAACATGATTAATTCAAATCTTTTAATTATTTTAACTTTAGTTTTAGTATTTATTATGATTACTATTCTAGTTAAGATTAAAAAAAGATATTTTAAAAAAAATGTGAGTCCAACAGATTATATTTTTAATAGGATGATTATCTTTGCTTTAATTTTTCCCCATTCTTATTTTAAGAAAGAAACTCTTTTGAAAGGATATTTATTATATCTTTTAATATTTATTTTATTAATTGTATTAATGAGTGTTCTTGTTAAGTTAGCAATTTAAGTAATTATTCAAAACTTTTTTCTAAATAGAAGTATTTAACAAGAAAGAACTTTCACAGTTCTTTCTTATGGGAGCATCATAGAAGATTTGCATTTTAATTTAGAAGTTATTAGAAATAGCGAGGGAATTTTTAATTATACTTATATTTATGAGGGTGAAACATTGGTTGCAAGAATTAATCCTGATGGTTCAAAATACTTTTATCATCCTGATCATTTAGGTTCAACGACTTTGATTACTGATGAAAGTGGTAATGTTGTTGAGGATAATTATTATTTGCCTTATGGTGAACTTGTGGGTGAGAGTGATGAAAAGAGATTATATGAAAATAAAGAGTTTGATAGTGATGGGGGGCAATATTTTTATAATGCAAGATATTATGATCCTTATAAGAGTATGTTTGTGCAACCTGATAGCATAATCCCGAATGTATATGATCCACAACAGTTGAATAGGTATGCTTTTGAAAGAGGGAATCCGTATAGTTTTGTGG
>DATDUI010000035.1:0-10013 GCA_035290465.1 Candidatus Nanoarchaeia archaeon
TATTATATCAACAGCAATTTTTTGCAATGCCGTCTTTGATAATTCAATACCTTTCTCCTTTTTCCATCTTTCTTCTACTTCCTTAAGAAGATACAAAGTTTTAATTCTAATTTCTTTATTAAAAGGCAAACTATAATAGATAGGATCGTCAATTCTTCGATAAACTTTCATTTTATCAGAACTAATAATTTCATTAACTTTTCTTTCTGCTTTTAACTCTTCAAGATATTTGCTGGTAGTTGGCCAATTAGAATTAATTTTTGTAGCGATTTCATTATTGCTTTTAGGACCTTCAAACAAAAAATCTAAAATTTCCTTTTTTATTTGCTGAGGAGTTTTTCTAATTGTCATAAGAATAATATCAATAAATCAAATGAATTTATAAACTTTTGCAGTAAAAGAAAATAGAGTAGTACATATACTTATATCGATTTGAACAACAAAGTTTAAAAGAATATTTTTATCAAGAATAAGAAAAAACAAAATAAATTTCCCAAAAATTTATTAAACCCCGATTTCTAAATAAACACATGGAAAACTTCGAACAAACTGCAAAAGCATATGCACTAAAAAATGCAATAAGCCACGAAGGAAACGCAAACCAAGGAGCAGTCATCGCAGGTCTCTTTAACATCGGCTTAACAAAAGAAGACATCCCAAAATATGCAAAAGAAATCTCAAAAATAGTACAAGAAATAAACAAATTAAACCCGCAACAACAAGAAAAAGAATTTGAAAAATTGCAAGAATATATCGGAGAACGAAAAGTACGGGAAGGATTACCGGAATTACCAAACGCAGAAAAAGGCGTAGTAATGAGATTTGCACCCTCGCCATCAGGACCAATGCACATCGGCCACGCATTAACATCAAGCCTATCATATCTTTATGTCCAAAAATACGGAGGAAAATTCTATTTCAGAATAGAAGACACAAACCCAGAAAACATAGACCCCCAAGCTTATAAAATGTTAAAGGAAGAAGCAAACTGGCTATTCAAAAACAACGTCGAATTCATAATACAATCAGAAAGAATGCAGTTATATTACGACTATATCTTAAAACTAATAAAAAAAGAACACGCATATGTCTGCACATGCACAGGAGACGAATTTAGAGAATACGCAGAAAAGAAAAAAGACTGCCCATGCAGAAAACACATACAAAAAGAAAACGAAACAAAATGGAACCAAATGCTCAACGGTGAGATAAAAGAAGGAGACGCAGTAGTAAGATTCAAATCAAGCATGAAAGACCCAAACCCGGCAATGAGAGACTTCCCATTAGCAAGAATAAACGAAACACCGCACCCACTACAAAAAAACAAATATAGAGTATGGCCATTAATGAACCTTGCAGTAACAATTGACGATATAGAATTAAAAATGACACATATAATTCGGGCAAAAGAACATAGAGACAATGCAAAACGTCAGGAAATGATATATATCGCATTAGGACTAAAAAACAAAATACCATGGGTAGGATTTTTGGGAAAATACAAATTCACAGATTTGGAAATATCATGCTCAAAAACAAAAGCAAAAATCAAAGCAGGAGAGTATACAGGATGGGACGACCCACGACTACCATTCTTAGCATCACTAAAGAAAAAATATAAACCCGAAGCATTCTGGAGATTTGCAGAAAATAGAGGATTAAGCGAAGCAGATAGAGTAATAGACAAAAAAGAATTTTTCAGATTACTGGATAATTTTAATAAAGAATAAAAAATTAATCAGAAGTAAATTCTATTATTTGATTAATATGATCTTCAGCAGCACGCCTGCCAACATCAATTACCTTTGCAGCATTTTTAAAATCAAACGAATCAATCCCATGAGTTTTAAGTTGAATAAACAAAAGATTCTTTTTCCGTTTAATTCTCCTTCCAATAAGTTGACCAATTAAAATACTAACAGACTCAGAGATTATATCAAACGTCTCTCCGTCTTTCTTATAACTAAACTTAGTCGGCATAGCATTTACAGTAATAACTTTCTTTGCAATTTTAAAAGCATAATCCTGAGGCAAAGGATCAGTCACACCACCATCAACAAGCAACATTTTGCCCCTTTTCACCGGAGAAAAAATCCCCGGAATGCAAATACTGGCATTAATGCTTTTTATCAAATTACCTTCTTCTAAGAATACTTCCTTACCAGTATTCAAATCAGTTGCAACTGCAGTAAACCCAATATTCAAATTCTCAATTTTTTTCTTATCAACAAACTTTTTCAAAATTTTAGTCAAATCCTCAGTATCTCCTTTACCATTTCGAATCTTATGAGTCAGAAGAAAAATCAAAGCCTTATTATCAGAAAGTTTTAAAATCTCCTCCTTAAATTCATTTAATTTTCCGGAAGCATAAATTCCACCAATAAGTGCACCCATGCTTGTACCAACAATATGATCAATAGGAATATGATATTTTTCCATGACTTCCAAAAAACCAATATGAGCCAACCCCCTAACACTTCCACCGGATAATGCAATAGCAATACCCTTTTTTTCCTTCATCACCATTCAATCAAAAAGGATATAGAATTTTTAAATTTATGTCAAATTCATCAACAAATTTATATAACAATTTTTCTTAAATAACATATGACATTATCAAAAATATTAGGATTTTTATTTATTATATTTACAGCAACAATATTAATCCTTTCATATTTCTCTCCATTTCAAGAGATTCAATTCAGACAAAAAGTAAACCACAATAATTTTAGTTTAAATAGTTCAATATTAGTCCCAATGCAATTTTACGAAAATATGAGATTCCCAAGTAATAAAATTTCGTATAGAATAAATGGATGCCCGCTAAACAAAAAAAATAACATGGAAGACGCATTTGAAATAATTCAAAATCAAACAATCCTTGAATTTTATCCTGTAAAAAGCAATGAAGAATTAAGCATAACTTGCGAAGAAAAAAATAGATTATCAGAAGGATTATTTATTGCAGGAGAAGGCGGACCAACAAATATAACACAAACAGAAAATTTTAATGTAATATTAAATGGACAAATATTATTAATAAAAGAATCAACATGCCAATATCCAAATATAGCACTTCATGAATTACTGCACGCATTAGGATTTGACCATTCAAAAAATAGAAACAATATCATGTACAACATCACAAATTGCGACCAAACAATCGGAGAAGACATAGTAACACTAATTAACGAACTTTACTCTTACCCGCAATATACCGATTTAGCAATAGAAAATGTTTCAGCATATATGCACGGAAGATATCTTGATACAACAATAAACGTCAGAAATAATGGCTTAAAAGAATCAGAAAATACAACAATTCTAATTTATGCAAATAACAAAATAGTAAACGAAATTCCAATCGGAACATTGGATATTGGATACGGTTTAAGTATTTCAATGAATAATACTTGGATTTCAGTGATAAATGTCAAAACACTGGATTTTTTAATAAATTCAAACTCTGAGGAACTGCAAAAAAACAATAATAAAATAAGATTGGAAATTGATGAAATAAATTAATGAATTTTATTATTCGTCTAAATCTAACGAATCAATATCAAACTCATCTTCTTCCCCGCCATCATAATCATCTTCAAATTCTTCGTCCATTTTTACCTCGTTTTTATGCCCTTAAAAAATACTAAGCATATTTAAACGTTATGGTCACTTTGGGATAATTCCCGAGGAGTAAAAAGGATTTTTAAAGTAATTAAACTATTTATATAAATTAAAAAATTTGAAAAATTAAATAAATTAGAACCTGCTAACATCTAATTTTCTTTCAAGAACTTCAATTCTTTGTTGCATATGATAAATTTGATTTGAAATTTCTTCAAGTTTATTAGTCATATCCAAAATTCTCTTTGTAAGTTTTTTTCTTTTATCATCCGAATCAGAAAGTGAATCTTGAGATGAATTTTCTACAGGCATAGCTGAAGGGGTAGAACCCCCAAAAATGCCAAACATTCCGGAACTTTCAGAAGGAGATGAAACTTTCGTAGCAGAAGGAACAGAAACCCCTTCATTCAAATTTTGTTGATTTTCCTTAAGACTATTTATTCTTTCTTGTTGTTTACGATAATAATTAGATAAATCAACAACCTTATCATTTTTTTTTGATCCAAATAATCCCATGAATAATCAAAGAATAAATGATTTATAATCTTTACTTAAAAAAAGCCTATAATTATACCTTTAAAAATCAAATTTTCATACGCTTTTTCATCAACAAAGTTTCATGCGAGGTTATGAAAAAGTGTGGGCATTAAATTCAAGTAAAGAAATAAAAAAGTGTGTTTAATAATAAGATTTTAACAAAGTAAATTAATTGAATTAACGTTGGTTTAGTTTACTTTTTAGAGAATTATTTTATAATTCTCTATAGCTTAAAGGCAAATTATTACTTTTGTAATAATGGGGGCGAATAACTTCGTGGTAGAAACGATAATCCACAAAGTTTCGTGCGAGGTTATGAGAAAGTGGGAAAAATTCAAGATTAAAAAGGGGATTTGTTAAAATATTTAACACACTTTTTTAAAAGGGAACCAACGGATTCTTTTTAGTTAAAATTTTTTATACGCTTTTTTCATCCATAAAATTTCGTACAACAATTTCACAATTAATAGTTTTTAAAAATAGTAAATTCTTCATTACTGTGCAATCCACGGACATATGTCCTACCCTAAAATAACAAATTAAAATCATTATAAATTTCATCTGGAGTTCTTTTGTTTAAACTTGTATGTGGTCTAAAATGATTATATCTCATTCTCCAAAGTTCAGAATCATTATTGCAAAATTTAAACTCTCTTTTGAATGTTTGAAATAATCGTTCTACTTTTCCTTGTGTTGTTGGACTATGCACAGCCCCCCTAATGTGTTCAATTCCTCTAAGATTAAGTTTTCTATCAAATCGTGAATGTTTACTTTTTGATCCATAAGCTGAACCATTATCGGTTAGAATTTGTTTTGGCTTACCGTAAGTTTTAATTAAATTATCAATTATATTTATGACTGTATCTGTTGTAACTCTGCTAATTGCTACAAAAGCTAAGCTTTTTCTAGAGCAATCATCTATTACTGAAATAACATATTTATCTTCAATTTTTTGGTCACTATGATCAATTTGCCAAAGAGAATTTGGATGTTTCCTTTGCCATCGAACATATTTTATTCGTTTCTTTTTTCTTTTGGTTGATTCAGTTAATCTATGTTTGTTTAAAATGTTGTTAATTGTCGTATGACTCAAATCAACAAAATTTTCAATTTTTTCGGCACCCCAACCAGTTTTATTTTTGATAGATATTATTTTCTTTTCAATTTCAGGGGTTATTTTTCTATGAATCGTTTTAGGTCTTTTCGATTTATCTCTCAAATCCCAATGATCTTGATTTAATTTATTTGTCCATCTTCTTAGTGTTCTTATATTTACTTCATAATCATATTTTGCTCTTAGAATTATTCTGCATTGATTGTTTGTATGACCTTTAACTTTTAGCTTAAAAAATTCCTTTCTTATTTCTTCTTTTTTCATAAAATTAGTTAGATTTTACAATCGAACTAATTTTTGGTGCCATAGGACATATGTCCCTTGCTTCTACATAAATTCTTCATTACTTAAATTTTTAAAGTATTAATTCTTTTGATTTTAAAATGGCAGAAGTAATGAATATTTATGAAATTATTGAAAAAAAAATCGGAGTAAAACCAGAAGCAACACACAAAATAGTTTATGACTCCGCAGCAGATACATTAGAACCAATCTATTTCTGGACACTTGATTTAATGAACGACTTTGGCCTAAAACCGGAAAAATTAATAGATAACTTCATGTCAAGCCCAGGCTCAGGACATTTTGGTGAAATGGGGCAACGAGCCTCGGTAATGCAACAGCAAGGAGCAGCCACAATGGAAAGAGTCAACGCAATATTAAGAAGCGTACTAAATTTAATTTATGATTTAAAAGAATTTAAAGTGAGATTGCAAAGTTATAGCGATTTAAAAGACCCAATAAAAAAAGAATCAGCAATATTATCTTTAAAACAAATTTGGCTGGACAAAGTAGACATAAACAAACAAAACTCAAGCATTAAAGCAATGGCAATGGGAATCACAGGATTTCAAACATTACTCGACGCATTTATGTTCGCAAAAACAGTAGAAGACGCACAAAAAATAGATCTAAATGAAAGAGTAAAAAAAATTTTAGTCCAAAGAGTTTATGAATTCAATAATTGGTTAAAAGAATCAGAAACAGAATTGCGTAAAAGATACCAATTAGAAAGAAATTATCTTAAAAGCCAGGTAAACAGTTTAAAATTATATTCACGTTGGGCAAAACCATATTTAAAAGCATCAATGCAACTCGAACAAAAAGAAGGAGGAAGAAACCCGGCATTAGTAAAAAGTTTTTCAACAACAATTTTTGAATTAACACTATTAGGCAAAACACTGGTTAAATTACCCCCGGAATTATCAAAAGTCAAAACACGTAGAAATTATTATGCATGTATTTTAGTAGATTTTAATTTCAGAGGAATCCCGCAAAAAGTCAATCAAAGAGGAGACTTTGCATTTGGAGGAAGAACAGAAATAACATTCAGAGGATACGCATTAAATGAAGATGAATTGCAAAGATTAGAATACGAATTAGACAAATCAGATATAGGAGATGTTCTAGGATTAATTGAAGGAGCAACAACAGAAAGTTTAGGATTACTGCAAAAAGAAATTGATGATTTCTTAGACGAGAAAGAACAAGAAGAAAAAAGTGAAACTAAAAAAGTTTCAGGAGAAAATCCCTTTTCAGCATTATTAGGACTATATAATAAAAAAATTGAAACAAAACCAAAAAAAGAAGAAGACAAAAGAGGAAAACCAATCAAAAAAGATGATTGGGTAGAATCAAATCATTTAAGAAAAATTGCAAAAAATAAAGCCGCAAGCACAACATTCACAATATACGATATTTACAAAAAAGCACATGGAATGCCAAGTTATGCTTAAAATTATTTTTTTAATGTGAGATGTTTAAAATTTTTTTCTTCGTTAGATAATTGTTTTAAAATCTTTTTTGCTTTTTCATGTGTAATCTCTTCATCAAATGAAATTTTAATTAAAGGTTCCTTATATTTATCTAATATAATATAACAATTTTTATCTTCCTTAACTTCAAACCTCATATCTTTAGCAATATTAATTAATTCACTACGAGTATTCGGCAAAACATTACTTTCTAAAGCTTCCTGAGCTAAATTTTCCGGAACAAAAGGTTTTTTTAAAACTAATAAAACTAATCCCACAATAATAAAAGTCATTGAAAGTATTGAACTCACGCTAAAATCTAAATCCTGAACAATAGCAAACCCTGTAATCGTCGAGAAAGAATTAATAATCAAAAGAACCCCGATTAATAAAAATAAACTCCCAAAAAATTTTCTTAATAAATATCTCATTTTCTATATTGATAAACAAAGTTTTTATTAAAAAACCAATGACGAATAGATAAGCCTGCAAAAACAATATCCAAAAACTTCGGAAAACTTTATAAAACAAAGTACCTCATCACATCTATAATAAACTAAAAATTTAGTTTAATTTCAAAGAAAAGAATGGTAAATGTAATAGATATGGAGGATATACGGCACTTAAACTTATTTAGTAAAGTTACAGGAATTAATACCAGATATTGCTTTAATTATAATGAAGCAATCTTTTTTTGCGTTCCTCAAAGATTAATTTCAAAAGCAGTCGGTGAAAATGGAAAAAATGTCAAACAAATAAGTAGCATAGTTAAAAGAAAAATTAAAATAATTCCAAATCCAATGGATATTAGTGACGCCAAAAAGTTCATTTCTTCAATTGTAAGCCCTGTAACATTCCAAAATTTAGAAATAAAAGAAGACGAAATAATACTTACAGCCGGAAGCCAAAGTAAAGCGGCATTAATTGGAAGAAACAAAAGAAGATTATTAGAAATGCAAAAAATAGTCAGAAATTTTTTTAAAAAAGATTTTAAAATAATTTAAATAAATCCTAATAAAACAAAGCAAATGATAAGCTTTAAAAACTAGTTTTATTAAGAATATTTGTATCAAAAAGCAAGAAATAACATGGGATTAAAAAGCGCAACAAAATTAATGAATGATCGAAGAAAATTTCGATGGAAAGACAGACAATACAAAGTAAGAACTCTAAATTTATATGCTAAATCTGACCCTTTAGAAGGAGCAAATCAAGCTAAAGGAATTGTATTACAGAAAGTCCAAAAAGAAGCTAAACAGCCAAACTCAGCGATGAGAAAATGTTGCAAAGTTCAATTAAAGAAAAACGGAAGACAAGTAACAGCATTTATTCCCGGAAACCTTGGACAAAAATTTATTGATGAACACGACGAAGTTATGATTGAAAGAATTGGAGGAAAACAAGGAAGGTCAAAAGGAGATATTCCAGGAGTTAGATGGTGTGTTATTCAAGTAAATGATCAACAATTAGAAAGACTAGTTCATAAAAAGATTGAAAAAGGTAGAAGATAAAATGACTGAAAAAACATTAATCCCAACAATGAAAATATTTGATTTGTATGATATATCAGAGGTAACTGTTCAGGATTTAGGATTAAAAGGAGTAATTAATTTACAACCAAAATTAATTTTAAAAAGCCAAGGAAGAAACGTAACAAAATTCGGTCAAACTAAAGTAAACATTGTTGAAAGATTAATGAACAAACTTGCTGTTGCAGGACACAGAGGAAGAAAACATAAAATTGAACAAGGGCACTCAACAGGAAAATATTCAAAAAATATGAAAATTATCTTAGAAGTTCTTAAGTCAATTGAACAAAAAACTAAACAAAATCCAGTAGCAGTTTTAGTAAAAGCAATTGAAAATGCAGCACCAATGGATGAAGTTACAGTAATTGAATATGGTGGAGCAAGATATCCACAAGCAGTAGATGTTTCGCCAATTAGAAGGGTTAATTTAGCTTTAAAACACCTTGTTCACGGAGCATCAGATAAAGCATTTAACAAGAAAAAAACAATTGCCCAAACATTAACTGAAGAAATTATCATGGCTTATGAAGATAACAAAGAAAGTTTTGCACTTAAGAAAAGAAATGAATCTGAAAAACAAGCAGATGCTGCTAGATAATTCTAATTAATTTCTAAAAACTAAAATGGAATTGCCAAAAAAAGAAAATCTTCCGGAAACAATAAGAACTTATTGCTCAAGATATGAATTTCATAAAAATCAAGGATTAACAGTATTATGCGAGATTGAAAGAAGGACTCAAATATTGCCTGAAGAATTAAAAAATCAAAAATGCTTATACCAAAAAATTTCGCATAATGGAGAGATTGTATGCGGAAATTTAGATTTAATTCGTTATTATAGAGAATCGATACAAAGAAAAAAATAATTCTAAATAAATATTTTTTTTCAAACTAACCAAAAAAACCAATTTTTCTTTTAGTTGTTGCACGATATTTTTCTATTTGATTTTTTATTTCGATTAATAACTTTTCTTGAGTTATAAACATATGAGGCAATTTTTCTATTTCCCCATTTTTAATATAATTTATTATTTCCTGCTGTAAAGCCCTTTCAGGAATCTCAACACAATCTGCACAATTAAACTCCTCAGACAATTCTGCTAATTTAAATGCATCATATCTTTGTATAACCTCACGATTTGCTCTTTGATTTATTTGTTGAATAGAATATTGGAATAATTGTCTTCGTGGTCCAACCTCAGGCAAAGTAAATTCTATTACTTGATCTATTCTTTGCGAACGAATACTTGCTTTATCCATAAGCTTCGGTTCATTTGTGATAAAAAATAAATATTCTTGAGAATCTGAATCATGAATCTTTTGAAGATTAGTCATTAAAGTATTAATTCTTTTATCATTTTCATCATGATTTTCTCCTCCTCTCTGCCCCATCAATACTTCAGCCTCATCAAAAAGATAGATTAATCGTTGAATCCCATTCTCTGATTTTAATTT
>DATDUI010000036.1:0-3376 GCA_035290465.1 Candidatus Nanoarchaeia archaeon
TAAACGAAAATAAGGTTTTGTAAGACTTCGAATTTTTATATCATAGAAAATAATGTTTGATTCTCCATATTTTAAAATTACAGATTTAAAAAAGTCTAAGGGTTTTACTATCAATTCTACTTTAGATGCCACTAAAAATTAATATTAAATCTTTTTATAAAAATTGTTGTGATGAAGTTATAATTCTTTCTTCTTTTCAACCGCTGTTGGAGCTTCTCCAATTCGCACTTTCGTGAAAGCTTGCTTTAAATCAAGGAAAATTTTGATTTATTGGCAACTTTCAGAAGATGCTCACCGTGCCATTTGACACTACGGAGAAGCATTTATAGTTCCTTTTTCTTTTCCACAGCAGTTGGAGCTTCTCCTCCGTGCCATGTAAATCGTGGTTTTATTCTAACTGGATAAATTCTTTCAGAATTATCATCTAAAATAATTGCTGAACCTTTTAATGTTGGTAAATCGTCCATATATTGTTGAATTCCTTCTAATAGATAACTTTGCATAATATGATTTAATGCTTCTAAATCCGGAAAAGAAGTTACTCGATGAGAGATTACTATATCTGACTGAGTCATAACGTCTCGGTGAATTTGTCCCGGTTGCTGAGTTGCTAAAACTAAAGAAACTCCGGGTTGTCTTCCTTCCCTTAATAATTGAACTAACGCATCTGTTGCAACAGTTTTATCATCTTTCGGTAAAAATTCATGTGCTTCATCAATAAATAACCAAACTAAAGGCGTTTCTTTTTTTTCCAGAGAAGATGTAAAGTCTAATCCTTTAGCAATTGCTTTTACTTCTTCATCTTTTCTTGAAGACATTCGTTGATTGAAAATTTTCCTGCAAACCAAGCTGATTACTAATGCCCGAACATTAAATGCTCCAACAGCATTATAAACACTTAAATCCAACACAGAAGTCACTCCAGCAGTAATTAAATCTTTAACAAAATTTGACTCCTCACCCCTTGCGAAAATCCCCCATGTGTCAGCTGCTTCAAATAATCCTAATGCAGCATTAATCGTGTCTTGCGACGAGGTTTTATCTTTTTTTATTTCTTCTAAAATTTCATCAATTCCAAAATTTCCTTTAAGTTTTAATTTAGTTATTGATCTTTCAATTAATACAGAAACAGGGTGAATAATATCCAAACCAAAAGTTATAATCCAATCTTCAGGATTTAAATCCATTACATCCAAAGCAAATTTTCTGTCAGCAGGAATTCCTTTTTCTAAATAAGAATCATAATGCCCATAAGGAACAAAAATTTTTACTGGAAGATTTTTTGCTTGAAGGTCCCAATCTCTTAATAATTCTTTATCTTTCTCATTGGTGTATTTCATTGTCCAATAAATTCCCATTGTATCAAATATTAAAGAACCAATATTTTGGCTTACTTCTTTTGGTAAATTTGAAAGTTCTTCTGCTAAAACACCGAGGGTGTAGGACTTACCCGAACCCCTTTTTCCTGCCACCAAAACTACATGACTTCTTGCTACGTCCATATAAATTTTATTACTTAAAGAAGTATATTGACCCATTTTTACATAACCTTTACCTAAATAGACAAGACCTTTATTCCCAAAAGTTTTTTTGTCAGATTCACCTCTGCCAACGATTATGTCGTAACCCATTAAAAGGCACCCCTTGGTTCCTTTTGAACCTCCTCGAAGCACTGAAGGGTGGTATCTCTATGAGCCTCCTTGGATACCACATAAAAGACACCCCATTTAATCATCTTTTTCATAAATATAGATAAGCATAGGGCTTTTTATATTTTTTAATTTTCAATGGGTTTATAATAAAATAATAAACTATAGATGATATGTCTAAAGATTTGAATAAGATTAGTCCAACAGCAATAATGTGTGCACAATTTAGAAAAGATTATACTAATTTACCCTATGCAAAAGAAATATCCGAAGAGTTAGATAAATTATATGCAAAGGGGGAAGTCAATTATGAAAAAAACTTTACAGGGATGTTAAATATAGCAATTAAGACTTTATCAAAAATTTATCCGGAGATATTAATTATGCCGGTTATTTTTGAAGGAAGATACTATTCAACTAATGAAGCATTAAAACAATTAAAGAATTACTCAATTTTAGAATTAGCCAGTGGATTTTCTACAAGAAGTTTAGAATTAAATACCGGGGATGAATTTTTTATTGAATCAGATTTAGAAAAAATAATCAAATTAAAAGAAAAAATCGTTAAAAATATTAAAAAAGAAAAAATTTCGAAAAATCATCACTTTATGAGTTTAAATCCTCTTGATTATGAGTCATTTAAAAAAGCCGGGGAATTATATCAAGAATCACAAACAAAAAAACCTTTAGCTATTATTAATGAAGGGTTTTTTATGTATTTAGATAAAGATGAACAAAAAGTTTTTAGAGATAATATTGCACAATTTTTAGAAGATTATTCTCCGGAAGGAAGTTGGTTAACTCCAGACTTTATTCCTGAAAGATTATCAAAAACCAATTTTAATCCTATTATTAATTGGATAAGGGATATTGTTAAAAAAAGAAGCCAGAAAAAAACAGGCAGACAATTTACTTATTTTAAAGATGAAGAAGAAATTCAAAAATTCTTGAATGAAGGGGGATTAAGTGGAAGATTAAGACAATTTGATTTAGTTCAAAATTTGAGTTCGATTAAAAAAATTAAAATTGATCCAAATAAAATTAGAGATTTAGAAAGATTATATGGGGTATATTGCATAAATCGAGGTAAATAAATTAATTTTCTCTAAATTTTACCAAAAAGTTTTTAAAAGGTTTTTTCATTAATAATAATTATGAGTGATGAAGTGATAAAACAAGAGGAGTGTAAAGAGGATAAATCTAAAGGAAATTTGACTGATAAATTTAGAGAAAATCCTTGGATGTTATCAACTATTGTTTTAAGTGTTTTAGTTATTATCTTACTTGCTGGAAATTTCAAGATGACTGGCGGGGCAATTATGACTGGAAGCACTATTTCAGATTTAGATGCAGGTCAAAAGATTATTGATTTTGCTAATTCACAAACAGGTGGAGGTGTTGAATTAGTTAGTTCAAAATTATTAGAGAACGGTCTATATGAAGTTACTGTTTCTTACAACGGAAATAATATTCCATTATATTTAACTGCTGATGGAACCAGTTTAGTTCAAGGGGTTACACCTTTAGATTCATTAGAACAACAAGCTACTACTCAAAAAAGATCTACTTCTACAGAAGTTCCTAAGAGCGATAAACCTCTTGCAGAATTATTTGTTATGACTCATTGTCCTTATGGTACTCAAGCTGAAAAAGGATTTATACCGGCAATGAGAACATTAAGTAGTGTTGCAGATGTTAAAATTAGATTTGTTCATTACTTTATGCAC